>CAZVPL010000022.1:0-23764 GCA_964629075.1 uncultured Bifidobacterium sp.
CGAGAAACGCGGTCGTGTCTGTGCGCTACTTCGCGGCGTAGGTCTCGCGGAGGTCTTTCTTCAGCACCTTGCCGGTGGCGTTGCGCGGCAGTGGATCGTTCGTCCAGAACACGTGCGCCGGAACCTTGAAGGCAGCCAGGCGCGACTTCAGGTGTGCGACGAGCGAATCGGTGGACGACTCGCCGTGACCGGGCTTGGGCACAACGACAAGGGCGACCTCTTCCATCAGCGCCGGATGGGGCACCCCGAACACGGCACAGTCGGCCACGGACTCGTGTTCGAAAACCGCGGCTTCAACCTCGGCGCAGTAGATGTTCTCTCCCCCTCGAATGACCATGTCCTTGATGCGGTCGACGACGAAGAGAAAACCGTCTTCGTCGACGTAGCCGGCGTCGCCCGAGTGGAACCATCCATTCGTGAACGACTTCTCGGTTGCCTCTGGTTTGTTCCAGTAACCGCGGACGTTCATCGGGCTTTGGATCCACACCTCACCGATCGAGCCGAGCGGCAGGTCGTTGCCTTCTTCGTCGACAATGCGAATGTCGGTGCCGATCATCGGCTGGCCGACCGAATCCTTCTTACCGAAGTACGCCTTGCCGGCATTGCCGACCACGGCGGAGGTGGTTTCGGTGAGGCCATAGCCGTTCGTCGGGCTCACTTTTCCGGAGAAGTCGCTTTGGATTCGCGCGATCGAGTCGGGCGGAACTGGTGAGCCACCTTGCGAGATGGTGGCGAGGCTCGACAGGTCGTGCTTGTCGTAGTCGGGGTGTTCAAGCATCGACCTGATGACGGCGGGGACACCCGAGATTTGGGTGACCTGATGTTTTTCGATCAGCCGCATGGCATCTGCCGGGTCCCACTTGTACTGAGTGACGAGCGCGCCACCGGTGGCCGGGGCGACACTGACACCGGTGACACCAGCGATATGGAAGAAAGGAAATGTCCACAACGCCTTCGGCTGACGCTTCACGCCTGTGCGCGGTGTGGACGGGTCGGCGAGGGCCGCGTTCAACGCCGCGCGGAAGAGGCCGTTCCAGACGTTGGTGATGTGGTTTCGATTGCTCCCGACCGCACCCTTCGGGAAACCGGTGGTGCCCGAGGTGTAGAGAATCGTGGCGTCGTCGTCGGGAGCGATGGTGACGTCGGGAAGTGTCGCGGCGCGGTCGGTCGTTGTCTCGCCCCATGTGGTGACGCCGGGTCGTGCCGTGCCCCGCACCACGATGGCGTGACGCACGCCAACCTCGCGCATGAGATCGTCACTCAGACGCTCGAGACGTTCACCATCGACGATGACGACCGATGTGCCCGAATCGGAGAGCGCATACTTCAGCTCTTCGGCGATCCACCAGGCGTTCAAGCTGACGCTGATGGCGCCGAGGCTTTGGATTGCCCAATAGGCGATGGCCCACTCGGGATAATTGCGCATGCCAATGGCAACACGGTCGCCCTTGCGTACGCCTTGCGCGTCGAGCCACCGTACGAGCGAACACACCATCTCGTGCGCCCGGGCGTAGGTGATGACGTCGTCTTCGTAGATGAGGTACGGCACGTCACCTCGGGCGGCGCCGATGAGCCACAGGTCGCGCAGCGACTTCGGCGCGGTGGCGAACACCCGCAGGGGGACCCCGTGCACCGGAACGGTGGCGATCTCAAAGGCGCCACCAGGCCCCGTCAGTTTCGCAATGGCCTCATCCGTGGACGTGTTCGTGCTCATCGTCTCGCCCCCTTGCGAATCCGGGGCGAAATTATCACTGCAGCGAGATGCGGTATGCCAGAACGTAGCGACCGGGGCGGACCCGGTATTGCGGCAACGTATCGGGCCCACAACTGGCCGTACCCAACCCACGGTGAGCGGCATCAATGTGAACAACCAGATGGTTGCGGTGGCGCAGTTCCGTCACGTCACGAGCCGCGAACAAGTCACCCGCGGTGTGATGCGTGGCCGAGAAGTGGAACGGTTTCCCTTCGGTCTCGACCCGTAACGCCTCGCCAGTTCGCGGATCGACAAGGTCGACGCGGGTGCAGTTGGTCCGCAGGCCGAATTCCTGCGGCACCAGGTACGGCAACTCATCCGGTTCGGACTCCCACGTTCCGAACATCGCCGACGCACGACGGTCGGGGTAACACTCGTGCGGTCCTTCGCCCACCCAACGCACACGAGAGAACCGCGACGGAACGGCGAAAGTGACGCCCACGCGGGGAATGTCATCGAGATCGGCGGGAACGATGACGCGATGAACGAACGAGACGCTGCCGTCGCCACTGGCAGTTCGCTTCGTCGAGTGCTCGACGAGGTCGGCATCTCGCGTGTCGACACCCTGCAATTGCCAACGACGAAGCGACTCGCCGAAGCCGCGGATGTCGGGCATGTTCTTGAATCCGTCGTTGTCGACCGCCGCGCGCCAGATGGTCACTCGCGGATCGATCGTGTCGAGCTCCGGGGGTGGAGTCGCTTTCGACGTCGTGTGCCGCGAAGGTTTCGTTGCGGATCCGGCTTTCGCGGTACGCAGCATCACTTGATCCCACGCCACCAAGTGACCGGTCGGTGCCCACGGCTCGTCCCGTCGCAGGAACCACCGCACGCTGAGACGTACATCGCCCGTCTTTGGTACCGCGACGGGAACCGGAATGCGAACCGTCTCTCCTGCGGCGACGGCCGGCGCACGCAGGACTCCACTCTTGACCGGTGTTCCATCGACGACGAGTTCCCATGTGGCACGCAAGTACGACAGGTCGCGGAACGCCTGACGGTTCCGGACGACGAGCTTCGCACCTGTGTTCGAACCGGTCAGCGTCACGGCGACCGGTCGGTGCACCCAGGCCAGTTCGCGCATTGCGGGATGTGCGGTGAGATCGCTGTGCACCAAACCGTCGGCGACGAAGTTGCCGTCGTTCGGTGTGTCGCCGAACTGCCCTCCGTAGGCAAAGCGTTTGCGACCGTCGGCGAGTTCCTGGCGGATGCCGTGGTCTTTCCACTCCCACACGAAGCCACCTTGTAGTCCCGGCGTCGTGTCGAAGGCATGCCAGTAGTCGGCGAGCGAACCGTTCGAGTTGCCCATTGCGTGGCTGTACTCGCACATGACCAGCGGACGCACCCGATTCTTCGACTTGCCGTACAGAACGATCGCATCAATCGGCGCGTACATCGGGCACACCACATCGGTGGCGCCGACACCACCGTCGAACCAATTCGTGTGGAAAATCGCCGGCTCGTAGTGAACGGGCCGGCTCGGGTCGACGCTGCGAATCCACGCCGCAGCCGCATCGTGCACGTTGCCGTAACCCGACTCGTTGCCGAGTGACCACATGACGACACACGCATGATTCCGGTCGCGTTCTACCATCCGTGCAACACGAGAAATGATCGTCGCCCGGTAGCGCGGGTCATGACACAGGCTCGTGTTCCAAGCGTGGCTCTCAACGTTCGCCTCATCGACGACATACAGACCGATCTCGTCGCACAGATCAAGGAATCGCGGGTCGTTCGGGTAGTGCGAGCAGCGCACGGCATTCACGTTGTGCTGCTTCATCAGGACGAGGTCGGATCGCATGTCGTCGACCGTCACCGCCTTGCCGCGTTCGGGGTGGTGATCGTGTCGGTTGACGCCCTGAAACATCACCCTGCGGCCGTTGACGAGAAAATCTCCGTCGACGATCTCGATACGACGGAACCCGGCACGTTGTTCGACAATCTCCCGATCGACGCCCGCGGCGTCGACGAGCGACACGACAACGCCGTAGAGGACGGGTGTCTCGGCCGACCACGCCCTCACCTTGGGCAGCGCACATTCGACGGTCGCGGTGTGTCCCCGGAAGATGTAGGGCCGTACGTCACTCGCCACGGCTGATTCCACGGTCTTTCGCACCTTGCCCGACGGATCGACGACGGCGACTCGCACCGACCATCCGGCTTCCACTACTGCACCGTCGTTGCGCGCCACCGTTGTGGTGACGCGAAGCGTTCCGGTCGATTCACCATCGAGACCCGCGTCGAGACGCACATCGGCAATGTGAACCGCGGGTCGCGTCTCGACCCACACCTCACGGTGCAGGCCCGCCATCCACCACTGGTCCTGATCTTCGACGTGGCTCTGCGCGGAATACCTGGCAACAACGATCGCGACGTGGTTCTCGCCCCGTTGCACCACCGTGGTGATGTCGTATTCGCTCGCCAGTCGACTGTCGGTTCCGTACCCGATGAACGCGCCATTCACGTAGACGGCATGGACGCTTTCGGCACCGCCGACGTGGAGAACCACGGCGTCACCGTCCGTTTGCGAGGGGGCGCGGAACGAACGCCGATAGACGACGGTCGGCACTTCGTCCGGCAGTGCGGGAGGCAACCCCGCCCACGGCATGGCCACGTTGGTGTAGTGCGGCGTGTCACCCAAACCGAAGAGCGTCCAGTTGCCCGGCACGGGAATGCGCCGCCACGATGCATCGTCGATGCCGGCAACGCAATCGGCATCGACCAGCTCAGGATGCGGCCAACGCCGCACCGCCCATTGACCGTCGAGACTGACGCGATGACGGGCACTCGATACGACCGGCACCCGCATCGGCAGTCGGTTGATCGATACCACCTCGGGGTCGGCCCACGGGCGCACGTCACCGATGGCGGGCAGGGTCATGGCTTCACGAGGATCTTCGTGTGAATGTCGGGTTTGGCGAGATCCACGAATGCACCGGCGATGGCGTCGAGGCCGACACGCCCCGTGATCATCGGCGCAACATCCACGGTTCCGTCGGCAATCAAGTGCATGGCGTCGCGGAACTCTTGCGGCGAATACGTGACGACAAACTGCAGCGTGAGTTCCTTCATCACTCCGTAGGTCGGCTCGAAACGATCGGTCTGCATGCACAGGCCGACCACGACGATCTTGCCGTCGCGCGGCATTTCCCTCATCGCCTGGTTGATGAGTCCCGGGACGCCGACGGCCTCGAACATGATGACGGGCTGTCGTGGCCCCTCGCGACGCCATGCGGCAAAGAGATCGTCGGTCGCCGGATCGACCACGATGTCGGCACCCATTGCCAGTGCGGTCGCACGGCGTGCCGCGGAATAGTCCGATGCGATCACGGGTCCGATTCCCCGGGCCTTCAGGCACGCAATCAGGGTCAAGCCGACGGGCCCGCATCCGGCGATGAGTGCAGTGGTTCCCGGGGTGATGCCCGACTTGTTCACTGCATGAAGGCCGACCGCCAGTGGTTCGGTGAGCGCAAGTGAATCGACGTCGCAACCGGCGGGAGCCCGAACGAGAACGTCGTTCCCCAACACCATGCGTTCGCCGTACGCCCCCGCTTCCGAATTCGAAAAGGAGAGACTGATGCGGTTCCCGTTGCGCATGAGGATCGGCATCGACGTGACGATCGTTCCGGCCGGGGGGCCATTGGTGTTCGGCCCGCTTTCAATGACCTCAGCCGAGAACTCGTGACCCATCCGCACGTCGCGCGACAAGTCGACCGCGGGTGGTGCCCCTCCAGTTGCCTCGCTGGTGAGACGCAGAAAGTCCGCACCGTGGTCGACGAAGTGCAGATCGGAGCCACAGATTCCGCACGCCTTGACGGCAACCAACACCTCGCCCTCACCCGGAGTCGGCTCAGCAACATCGTCGATGACGAGTCGGCCCTTTCGCAAAACCGCAGCCCTCACGTTGACCCCCTTCACGGCAATTATGACAGTGCACACCCCACGGCGGCGGGGGTTAGGTTTCGGGCATGGAAACCCGCGTCGCGTTGCGACAAACCGCCTCCGTTCGATCGTTCATTGATGAAGCCGTGCCGGACCCGGTCGTGTACTCGATTCTCGACGACGCCCGATTCGCGCCGAGCGGCGGAAACCGACAACCCTGGCGCGTCGCCATGGTGAAGGACACTGCAGTACGAGTTCAACTTGCCGCGGCAATGAAGCCCGTGTGGAACGAATACGTCGCTTTGGCGCAGTCCGGACGCACCCCGTTCGCCGTCGTGGACGGTGCGCCGTCCCTCACGACCGAACCACCCGACATTCCCTTTCCACTTCTCGACGACATCGCATCCGTTCCCGTCGTTCTTGCGATCGCCGCAGATCTCTCCCGCATCGCAACGATGGACGCCGAGCTGCCACGCCCTCCGATTTCCGGCGGCGGGTCGATCTACCCGTTTTGCTGGAGCATCCTGCTGGCCGCGCGTGATCGCGGCATGGGCGGCGTGATGACCACGTTCGCCACACGTGCCGAGCCGGTGACTGGGCCGCTCCTCGGCATGCCGGCAAACCACGCGCTCGTTGCAACGATTTTTCTCGGGCACGTCGAGAAACACGCGACGAAGTTGCGACGCAACCCCGTTGAGTCGTTCGCCTCGATCGATCGGTTCGATGGCCCATCTCTCACGAGTGGCGCGTGAGTCACGCGTCGGGTTGACTGTTCAACCGTGATCGATCCCAAACTGAAACGCGCACTCGGCCAGGCGGCAAAAGGTGTGGAAATCGTCGCTGCCCGACACAACGGTGTCACCCGTGCCTACACCTCGCACTGGGTGACGCAGGTTTCGTTCGGAGAGCCCATCATCATGGCCAGCGTCTCGCCCAAGCACGACACGTACCCGCTGATGGTGGCGAGCGGTGCCTTCACCACCTCGTTTCTTGCCGGCGACCAGGTGCACATCGGTCAGTACTTTTCGTACCCAGGCCGCAAGTTCCACTACATCGCGGATGAATACCTGATCGAAGATCACGACCACCCTGTCGTGAAGGACTGTCTCGCCTGGGTACACGCCGAGATCTTCGATACCAAGACCATGGCCGACCACGAACTGTTCTTCGCGCGGGTCACCGACTACGGATACGGCCGCCTGAAGGATCCGCCGCTCGTGTATTCATCGCGCCACGGCTGGCGCGTTGCAAACGACAAGGCCCGCGCACCGGGCGAAAGTCCACGCGACGAACTTCTCGCGCGCCTCGCAGCGGCAGGCTTCGATGCGCCGGCCGACGATGCGGGTGACGACGACTAGTCAGTCACAACAGCTGTCACGCCAGCCGCACGACCGACACTTGAAGTGCGCGTGTTCGGGCGTGAGATCGGAACCGCACAACGGACACTCGGGGAAGGTTCCGAACCGCGAACGACACGTGTCGAACTTCGCTGGATCGAAGTCGGTCGTCGGTGCCGGGGCGCTGCTACTTGCCGAATCCATTCGGACATTGTTGCCGCCCCGACGCGGTCGACCGCGGATTATTGAACGGCGAGACTGGCGCGGAATTCGGCGTCTTCCAGCAACGCCTTCACCTCGGCCGAGGGTTCGCTCAGCCGTTCGAGCGTCACCCCGTGGATCTCTCCGGTGAACCGATAGATGTGCGGGTAGGGCCCCACCGCGGCGCCGGTGTCGAGACCCACGTCGAATGTCTCACCGCTGATGGAGAAGATGACGGGCACCGTTTTCTCGACTCGGGCATGGGCCACCGCCGTGCCGTCGATCGTCAGCACCGCGTCTCCCCCGCCTCCGAAGCCTCCGTCGTAGGCGAAGTCGACCGCGATGACGTGGCGGCCGCCCGACAGCGACTCCGGCGACGATGCCACGAAGTGTTCGTGTCCGAACCAGTTGTAGTGAAACACCGGACGCCCGTTCGCGTCGACGTACAGCGACCAACCGGCCATGTTGCCGCCCTGGCAGACGATGACTCCTTCGCAACCAGCCGGATGAACGGTGACGTCTGCAGTGATGCGGAACGAACAGTTCTTCAGATTCACCACGCTGCGTTCGGGCATGCGCTGGTGTTCGACGGTGTAGGTCATCTTCGTGAGATTTCCGAGCGAAGTCGGTGTCGCGTACTTCGGCCCGAAGGTGCTGCCCGGCTCTTTCAACGGGTACACGTTGTTCCGACGCGCCTCGGCATCGAAAAGCGCAAGCAAGTCAGCCAGTCGCTCGGGGTGCTTTTGTGCCAGATCGTTCCCCTGCGAGAAGTCGTTGCGTACGTCGTAGAGCTCCCACTTCTCCTGCGGGCCATCGAAGGGCACGGTGTCGAAGCGTTTCCATGGCAGCCGACCGTGGAAACACGATGCGATCCATCCATCGTGATAGATCGCACGATTACCGAACATTTCGAAGTACTGCGTCACGTGTGTTTCGGGAGCCGTCGCCGAAGCAAACGTCGGAAGCATCGAAACGCCGTCGATGTCCATCTGCTCGATGCCGTTCACTCTCACCGGGGCGTCGATTCCGGCCGCCTCGAGCAACGTCGGAAAGATGTCGGTGACGTGATGGAACTGGCTGCGCAGGCCACCCCGATCGACGATTTGCTTCGGCCACTGCACCGCAACGGCATTGCGCGTGCCACCGAAGTGCGATGCGATCTGCTTCATCCACTGGAACGGCGAGTCGAGCGCCCATGCCCAGGCGAGATTGAAATGGTTCTCGCACCTCGCCGACCCAAAGTCGTCGATGTGGTCGAGCAACCACTCGGGGTCCTCGGGGTAGCCGTTCTGGAACGACGGTGCGCTCCATGCGCCGTTCACCGTTCCTTCGGCCGACGCACCGTTGTCGCCGGTGATGTAGATGAACAAGGTGTTGTCGGCCACGCCAAGATCATCAAGCGCATCGAGCAAACGTCCGACTTGTTCGTCGGTGTGGGCCATGAAGCCGGCGAACACCTCCATCAATCTCGCCGCCACGGGCTTGTAGCGATCGGGGTATTCGTCCCACGACGGCACCTCGGCCGGACGCGGCGTCAAGGTTGTCCCTTGCGGAATGACGCCGAGCGCCAACTGCCGTTCGTAGATGCGCTCGCGCAACACATCCCATCCCTCGTCGAACTGCCCCCTGAAGCGGGCGATGTACTCGGGCCACACGTGGTGCGGGCAATGCATCGCGCCCGTGGCGAAATACGCGAAGAACGGACGATGCGGGTTCGACGCACGTTGCAGTCGCATCCAGGCGATCGCTTTCTCGGCGATGTCCTCGGTCATGTGATAGTCGTCCCTGCCCTCGTAGGGCAGCACCGGTGTCGTCTGGTCGAACATCGGTGGCTCGAACTGCGACGCCTCAGCCGAAAGAATTCCGTAGAAGCGTTCGAAACCAAGTCCCGTCGGCCAACGGTCGAACGGGCCCGTGAGCGTTTGCTCGTGTGCGGGCGTCACGTGCCACTTGCCGAACGCACCGGTGGAATAGCCGTACTGGCGAAGGATCTCGGCAACTGTCGCCGCCTCTTTCGGAATGATGCAGTCGTAGCCGGGAAACGCGCTCGCCCCTTCGGGGATGTTGCCCATGTGGACAGCGTGGTGATTGCGCCCGGTCAACATCGCAGCGCGTGTGGGTGAACACAGCGCCGTCGTGTGGAACTGGTTCAAACGCACGCCGTTTTCAGCCACTCGGTCGAGCGCGGGTGTCGGTACGGGGCCACCAAAGGTTCCGCACGTGCCGAAGCCGACATCGTCGAGTAGCACGAGCACGATGTTCGGCGCGTCGGGCCCCGGCATCGGAAGCGTGACCTCGCCCGGCTGGGAATCGGGAAGCAGTCGATCGACCCGACCGGAAAATGACGGCGTGGGAAACGGAAGTGCGGGGCCCCGAGGCTTCACGCGACAAGTCTCGCAGGCTTGCGCGGCATGCTTGCCCACAGCGCGATTGCAACCATCAGCATCGCCAGCACCAACGCGAACGTCGAAAGCACGTGGTACCCCACCGCTTTGCGAATGAAGCCGCTCGAGAACCCCGCCATGCCCCCGAAGAAGCTCATCGACATGTCGGCCACGCCCTGAACCGCAACCCGCGAGTCGTCACGAACCGAGTCGATGAGCAGGCTCGACCCGCCGATCAAGCCAAAGCTCCACCCCACACCCAACAACCAGAGCGCCGGGAACAACAACAGATAGTGGTCGCCCGACAGCGCCGAAAACGCCGTGGCAAGAACCAGCAATATTCCCCCCAGCTTGATCGTCGCATGCCGTCCACGCGTGTCGCTGAATCGCCCGACCCAAGGACTGAACGCATACATGCCCGCGATGTGCAACGAAATGATGTAGGCGTTCACCGTTTCGTGGCCGTGCAACTTCAGATGAACCGGGGTCATCGTCATCACCGCAACCATGGTCATCTGCGACACCACCATCGCAAACACCGCGATACGACCATTCGTCGTTTCGAAGGCGGCTGAATACGCCTCGCGAATCTTCAACTGGGGCACCTGGCCTGCTGCTTCGCCGCGCAACTCGCGGGCCAACAACAGCGGATCGGGTTTCAACCGAACACCCGCGTTCAGCATCGAAAACACGAAGAACGCGGCCGAAAACACCCATGGCCCGGTGTACTTGTTCCAGCCGAACAGTTCTTCCCCGGCCCACTGCGCCGGCTGTACCAACACGGGCCCGAGCACCGCGCCGAACGTCGATGCGAAGAGGATTCGACTCATCGCCCGACCACGCTGATCGGCATCGGCCAGGTCGGTCGCCGCGTACCGCGACAGCAGATTTGATGCTTGTCCCGAGCCGTACACGAAAAGTCCGACGATGAACACCGGCAGCAACTTTGTCTGCGCGCCGACACCGGCGGTCACTCCTCCGATGATCGCCAGGGCATAGCCCGTTTGCAGGCCCTGTCGCCGGCCTCCACGATTCATCATCCGTGCCAGCACCTGCGACATGAATGCCGTTCCCGTCGTCACGGTCGCCGTGGCGATTCCCGCCCACGGCGTCGTCTGGCCGAGAATGCGCTGCACCACGAAGGCGCCCACCGTGACGGCCGACGACAACGCGGCGGCGGCGGAGAGCTGGCCGATGACGAGCACGCGCAGCGTTCGCCGTTGGATCTCTGCGATGTTTCCCGTCATACGCCCCCGCTCCAGTGTTCCACACGGCGACGCCACGACCCCGAGGTCAAACACCCCTCACCTACTGTTGGTGCCATGGAAGCCTTGGCCGTCGTTGCCGTTGTCATCGCCCTCGGAGCGGTTTTTCTCGTTCTTCTCAACTCTCGCCGACCGGCGCCAACGGTTGCACCCGCCGCCGTTCCTGCACCAACGGTCGACACAGCCACGTTGAAGGCCGAAATGTCAGCCGAGTTGGCGCGCACGGTGGGCGAAACGGTGAATGCGTCGTTGGCGGCAGCGCTTCACCAGTTGACCGAACAATCACGTCGCGATCGCGAAGAGTCCATCAAGATCGCAGCCGAGAACATCGCAAAGTCGGGTGGCGAGCAGTTGGGCAGCCGGGCCGAACTTATCGACAACACCCTGCGCAATTTGACGGGTGAAATGAACCAGCGCATCGACGCATTGTCGAAAGAACTGCAGTTGCTGCAACAGGTGAACACCTCTCAGTACGACAACGTGGGCAAAGCCGTCGAGGCGCTGGCACGTCGTACCGACAACCTCAGCGAGATTCTGTCGAGTTCGCAGAAGCGCGGGCAGTGGGGCGAGCGCGTGGTCGAAGACATGCTGCGTGCAGTCGGCTTCATCGAAGGCGTGAACTACTCAAAGCAAGATGTGAACACGGTTGGCGGCAGGCCCGACTACAAGTTCCACATGCCGCCCGACCGGGTGTTGTTCATGGACGTGAAGTTTCCGCTCGACCGATATGCCGACCATTTCAACGCCGACAACGATGCACTGCGCCAGCAGGCCAAGACCGAGTTCGTGAAGGCCGTGAAGGGGCACGTTGATGCGTTGGCACGTCGCGATTACACGCTGAACGCCAAAGAAGAGGCCCTCGACTATGTGCTCATGTTCCTTCCGAACGAAAGCATCAGTGGATTCGTTCACGAGGCTGATCCGGGAATGATCGACTACGCGCTCAGCAGGAAGGTCGTGTTGTGCTCACCCTTGGCGCTGTATTCGTTCCTATCGGTCATTCGCCAGGCCACCGACAGTTTCCACACCGAGCAGACGGCTGCGTCGATCATGCAACAGATCAACAAGTTCAACAAGGAATGGCAGAACTATGTGAAGGCTGTCGACGAGGTGAAGGACGTCTTCCACAAGCTCACCGACAAAGTCGACAGCATCGGCACCGACGGCACACGTTTCAAGAAGCTGAACGTGCCGATCAAGGCCATCGAAAAGATGCGCACCAAGCAGGGGATCATGGAACTCTCGGCAGGCGACGACGCCGAAGGGTTGCCGTTCGACGACGAGTAGTCCCGCCGCTCTCACTCAGCCCGCGACGTTCCAGAAGTCGATGAGTCGTTGCGCGGCAGTTGCCGGGTCTTCAATCATCCACCAGTGACCGCGGTCGGTCAGTTCGATCGTCGTGGCCTTCAACGAGTGAGCGAATTCGCGCGCCATATCAGGCGTGCCCGGATAGGTGTCGGCTGTGGGGATGATCACCGCGCCGCTAGGGAGTTTCGTGGTCGCGAGCAAAGCGCCGAGGTCGCGCATTGCGGGCTGTGCGGCCGATCGATAGAGGTGGAGGATGCAGCGACCCATGTCAGGGTTCACGTGGATTGCGACTTCCTGTGCGATGTCGACGGTCATGCCGAGAGTTTGAAGAACGCCGGTCAGGTCGGCTTTGTCCATGTGGGTCAGCATGCCGATGGCTTCCTCGCCCACTCCCGCGGTTTGCCACGCCTGCGCTGCGTCGTGCCATACGTAGTCTCGATGTAACAGTCCGCCGCAGTCCGCAGCCCAAGTGCGGAACAGTTCGGGCCGTCGCGCGATTGCGCCGTACACGTGGCCGGCACCCCAGTCGTGACCGACAATGTCGACCGGGGATTCGAAGCGTTCGATTTCCGAGATCAGCCACTCGGCGTACTCACTCTGCGTTGCGGACCAACCGTCAGGACTGGGAGCACCGAAGCCGGGCGGCGACAAGAACAACACATCAGTGATTCCATGTGAGTTCAGCGCGGAGGCGAGCGGCCCCCAGATCGCCGAAGTCTCGGGATTGCCGTGGACGAAAACCTTCATCTTTGCCTCCGAATCCCACCCGGCTTCACTGCGACGAACTGAACAGTCGAACTGCGGCCCGAGTGGAAATTGCCTTCGACGATGCTGCGATCGACTTCCCTGTGAATCTCCCAGGCCCAATCGGCAAAGTCGGATTCGAGCTCGGACAACTCGACCGTTATGTCGTCGCTTTGAGGACCACCGACTCCCCTGCCGATGTTGGCCGCGTTGTACGACTCGAGAACGAAACGACCACCGGGTCGCAGAGCCGTCTTCACATTGGCGTGCACCCGACGCCGCAGATCCGATGGTTCGTGACAGAAGATCGACACGATGTTCTCCCACTGCTCCTGACCCATGTCGAACGAGTCGAGGTCGCCGACGCACGCATCGATCGAAACGCCTCGCTGCATGGCGAGGTCCATCGCCTTGGCAACTCCGACAGCACTCAGATCAACAGTGACGATGCGGTGGCCCTGTTGTGCCATCCACACACCGTTGCGGCCCTCTCCGTCACCCAACATCAACGTGTCGCCCTTTACCAACATGGGTGCAACTTCGACGAGGAAGTCATTGGGTTGGTCGCCGAATGCGTAACCCTCGACGCCGTAGCGTTCGTCCCAGAATTGGCTTCCCGAAGTGTCAAGCGACATGTACCCGACGATATGCGATCTCTCGAAAGGTATGACCGAATAGGGTCAAGTCGTGCAAACGAAAGTACCGCAAAGTATTCAAAAGACGTTGCGGTTGCTTTTCGGAAAACCTTCGGACTGGCGTCTCGAGCGACCGGCATCACCGTCGCTTCCCCGACCCGGCCGCCACTGGTCGGGTCCGATTGTTGCAATCGCGACGATGGCGGTCGGCTGGTTGGCCTTCAAGGACGCACGGGGTGACGACGGCGTTGGCTTTGCCCTCTTTATCGGCTCGATCTCGATTCTGTTGATGACATGGAGCAACATCCTCTCAACACGGGTCGCGGTCATTGAGAACGCCTTTGGTGGCCTTGACCGGGTGTACCGATGGCACCGGTGGTTCGGTGCACTCTCTGTCGGGGCAATGTGGCTACATACGCAGACCATCGACGACGTGAAGGGTGTTCCCGGCGCCTCACGGGACATAGCCAATGCGGCAGAAGACTTGGCGGGAACCGCAACGAACATCCTTTACGTTCTCGTCGCAGTCAGCTTGATTAGGTGGTTGCCGACACGCTGGTGGCGTCACACACACAAGATGCTTGTCGTTCCCTATGTCATCGCGTGTTGGCACTTCTATACCGCGACAAAGCCGTACGCGAATGAGTCATTCTGGGGCCGATGGTTTCTCGTGTTCATGGTCCTTGGTGTTGTCGCTTGGCTGTACCGAGTGGTGTGGCGCGACGCGATTCGTCGCGGCAGCACATACCGAGTCTCGAACGTTGTTCGGGAGGCCAACACATTGATCATCGAGCTCTCACCTCTTCATCGGCCAGTGGCTCATTCGGCAGGGCAATTCGTGTTCTTGAAGTTCACCGAACGTGGAATGAGCGAACCTCATCCATTCACGATCTCTTCCGCGCCCGGTGAACCGACACTCCGGTTTATGATCCGAGATCTCGGCGACTGGACCACGAGACTCATCAAAACGGTACGTGTGGGCGATCAGGTACTTGTCGAAGGGCCCTACGGACGTCTCGATCTTCTCCCTTCTCACTCAGTCGACAACATTGTTTGGATCGCCGGCGGGGTCGGCATCACGCCCTTCATCGGAACGGCTGTCTCGCGTGAGCCCGACGACGGACCGACCCCTCACCTCTTCTATTGCGTGAAGTCACGCAACGACGCGCCGGGTCTCGCCGAACTCGAAATTGCCCACCAAAACGGTCGAATTTCTCTTCACGTCCACGCGTCGGACGAAGGATGCCGGCTGAACTCCGCGGCCATGGACACAGTCTTCGGTACGAATGGACTGGCTGACGCCCACGTTGTGATGTGCGGACCGAACTCGCTCATTCGGTCGATGCGACGTTCGGTTCGCCATCTCGGTATGCGTCGAGTGCACGTCGAGGCATTCGACATCAGAACCGGAGTCGGACCGGACCTCTCGCGCCAGGTTGATCACTCGTTGCGTGACAGGAACCTCCTCCGGCGCTGATCACCTTTCGACGAAGAAACCGCGAAGTCCCGAGGCCATGTGGGCTCGTACGGACTTACCTGACGGCAGCATGTCGACCATCGTGATCGAGGTATGAATGTGCCCGCGTGCCTGCATGCGCTTCACCTGAACGCCGGCATCGGCCAATGCGCGGGCGTAGGCGTTGCCTTCGTCGCGCAGAGGATCGAACTGCGCCGTGACAATCATTGCGGGTGGAAGGTTGGCGAGACTCGGAGAAAGCAACGGTGATGCGGTCACCTGCTTGCGGTCGTCGGCGGTGGCGTAGTGATTCCAGAACCATTCCATCACGGCCTTGGTGAGAACGTAACCCTCGCCATTTTCTGTGTGAGACGGCGCCTGACGTGAGCCGTCGGTGACGGGCGTGAGGAGAAGTTGTCCCTTCAGCTCCGGACCTCCATTGTCACGTGCCAGCAGCGCCACGACGGCCGCGAGATTGCCGCCCGCACTCCAGCCAGCAACGGCGATCTGGTCGGGCCTGGCACCGAGCGTGTCCGCGTTGGCCGCCACCCACTGAAGCGCGGCCCATGCGTCATCAACCGCGGCGGGAAATCGAGCCTCGGGCGCATGGCGGTAGTTGACGGAGATGATCATCACGTCTGAGCGCTTGCACAAGTCGCGACACAACGGGTCATCGGATGTGTGACTGCCGAGCACCCAACCACCACCGTGGTAGTAGACGACAACGGGATGTGGCCCGGGCTTCTCCGGTCGGTAAATGCGGTACTCCAGGTCCCCTGCCGGTCCGGGGAGGGTGCCGTCAACGATCTCGCCCACGTCGGGACCCGGCGCGCGCATCGTCGCCGACGCATCCATGAAGCCGCGCGCCTCGGCCGGCGACATTGCCTCGATGGGTGGAAGTTCGAGGGTCGCCATCACGTCGAGCATCATCTCGACATCGGGTTGCATGAGGCGCACCGGCCCGGGGTTGTGTTGATGTTTGGTCGGTGAGGTGAGTTCGAAACCAAGGAAACCGCGTTCCAATGCCTCGGTGCAAATGCGACGGTAGCGACCGACACCACCGATGTACGGCAACAAAACGCGTGGCTTGCCGGGCACGTTTGCCCCCATGTACCACGAGTTCGTGTCCTGGAAAAGAGTGATGTCCGCACAGTCGGTGCAATGCACGCGCCAGTCTTCTTCGGCGGCCGGCGTGGGTTCGATCGTGTCGAAACCGCGGGTGCGCATGTCGAGCAGTGCATCACGGATCCACTCGACGTGTTGTTCGATCGACACCATCATGTTCGACAAGACCGACGGGCTGCCCGGCCCGGTGATCATGTAGAGGTTGGGGAAACCGACGGTGGTGAGGCCGAGATACGTGAGTGGGCCGTTCTCCCACTTCGTTTTCAAGGTGAGGCCGTCTTTGCCGGTGATGTCGACGTTGACGATTGCACCCGTCATCGCATCAAAGCCGGTGGCGTACACGATCGAGTCGAACTCCATCGACTCGTTGCCGAAGTCGATACCGGTTTCGGTGACCGACGTGATGGGCTTCTTGCGAATGTCGACCAATCGCACGTGCGGCATGTTGAACACTTCGAAGTAGTTGGTGTCCATGCAGGGGCGTTTGGTGCCGTAGGCATGGCCGCGGGGGCTCAGCGTCTCGGCCGTTTCCGGATCCTTCACTACCTCGTGGATCTTCGAGCGCATGAACTCGCAGACGACTTCGTTCGCAGCTCGATTGATGCCGACGTCGGTGAAAGTTGCTCCGATTTGCAGCAGTTCACCCTTTCGCCACGACTTCTCGAGCATGGCGAAGGCCTCTTCGCGCGACACCGCGAGAGCCGAGACGGTCGCCATGTCCATCGGTACACCGGTCGGGGACATGCGGGCTTCGGCTTGGTAAGCCACTCGGTCGGCTTTCAGGCGAGCCACACGATCGGGCGGCTGCGGGCCGTTGAACGCCGGCATCGAGAAGTTCGGCGTACGCTGGAACACAACGAGTTGTTTTGCCTGTGCCGCGATGTGCGGCATCGACTGGATGGCCGACGATCCCGTGCCAATCACGGCGACACGCTGACCGGTGAAGTCGACGCCCTCGTGTGGCCAACGTCCGGTGACGTAGACGTTTCCCTTGAAGCGATCGGTACCCGGAATGTCGGGCTCTTTCGGCACCGAGAGACATCCCGTCGCCATCACATAGTGACGACAAGTGATGGTTTCGCCCGTCGAGGTGTGGACCGACCACTTCTTCGTCGAGTCGTTCCATGCCGCCTTGTCGACGCGCACCTTGAAGTCGATTCCCGAGTACAGGTCGTGCTTCTTGGCCACATATTGGGCGTAGCGCAGGATTTCAGGCTGGGCGGCGTGTTTTTCCGACCATTGCCACTCATCCAGCAGTTCCGGATCCCACGTGTACTGATAGTCGGTGGTGGCGATGTCGCAGCGCGCACCGGGGTACCTGTTCCAGTACCACGTGCCACCAACGTCGTCTCCGGCCTCGAGCACTCGCGAAGTGAAGCCGTGCTTGCGTAGTTCGTGCAGCAGGTACATACCAGCAAAGCCGGCACCGACGACCACCACGTCGACGTCATCCTTGGCCACGACCCGTCCCCCCTCGCTGGTCCCCCCGGACCAGCTCTCTCACGTTGGAGACGATAGTCGCCCGTGTACAGGCGGTTCTCAGTCGCCGCCGTCGACTTCCGCCAGGGAGACCCGAACATTGGCGGGTTTTGGTGGGAGTCGCAACGCGAAGAGTGCAGTGAGAATCACGAACCCGGTTGCGCCCCACATTGCGAGTGGCAAGCCGCCCCACAGATAAAGCATCCCGGAGAGGAGCGTTCCGACAAGGCGACCTGCCGCATTTGCCGAGTAGTAGAAGCCGACGTCGAGTGCGACCTCGTCATCATCGGAAAACGCGAGCACCAAGTACGAATGAAGCGATGAATTCATCGCAAAGACCACGCCAAAGACAATGAGTCCGGCGACGATGGCCACTTCGACTGCGATGTCGAGACCCACCAGCAACGCAATGATGCCCGAGACGGCCGCCAAGACGAAGGCCCACTGCTGCGCAGCACGCACCTCGTCGACCGCGGCCTGACGCAGTGACAGAATCCGCGGCGCCGACGACTGCACGACCCCATATCCGATGACCCACACGGCGAGGAACCCACCGACGGTGTAGTGCGACCAGCCGAGAACGTCGGCGAGAAACACCGGTAGGGCGACGACGAACCAGATGTCACGGGAACCAAAGAGGAAGAAGCGCGCAACCGACAGCCGGTTGATCGCCGATGATTTCGACAACACCGATTTCAACGGAGCCTTCTTCTTTGACTTGCCGATGTCCTCGTTCAGGAAGATGACCAGAACAACGACAACGACGGCGAGCACCGCGCTCATCAGCCAGAGCGCGCCGTCGTAGCCCAACCACGCGAGCAGCACGGCACCGAGGAAGAAGCCAACCCCTTTCAGTGCATTCTTCGAGCCGGTGAGGATTGCAACGAGGCGGAAGAGGGATCCGTCGCCGGCCACGGTCTTGACTGCACTCTTCGAACTCATCTTCGTGAGATCCTTGGCAACTCCGGACAGGGCCTGCATTGCCATCACGAAAGTGACCGAGAGCCACCTCTCCCATGTGCTCGATTCAGCCGACAGTGCCAGCAAGGCGACGATCTGCAGGACAAGGCCCGCAACAAGGGTCCGGTTGAGCCCTCGGCGCGAGCCAACCCAGCCGCCGAGAAGATTCGTGAGGATCCCCATGAACTCGTAGGCGAGAAACAGAAAGGCGATGGAGACCGCTGAATACCCCAGCTCGTTGAAGTGCAACAAAACGAGCATGCGCAGCGCGCCGTCGGTGAGAGTGAACGCCCAGTAACCCGCGGTGACGAGGACGTAGTTGCGCAGCTTCACAGATCGGCACCGACTTTGACGACGAGTTCGGCCATGCGATGCGCATAACCCATCTCGTTGTCGTACCACGCAAGCACCTTCACCATGCTCCCGTCGATGATCATCGTCGACGGCCCGTCGATGATTCCCGACCGCGTGTCATTGACAAAGTCGGCCGACACCAGCGGCTTCGACTCGAACCCCAGGATTCCGCGGAGTGGCCCGCGGGCAGCGGCCTCGAGCATTCCGTTCACTTCCTCCACGGTGACGTTGCGTGACATCGTGAAGACGCAGTCGGTCAGCGAGGCGTTGAGAAGCGGTACGCGAACGGCGATTCCGTTCAGTTTCCCCTTCAACTCGGGGTAGATCATGGTGATTGCCGTCGCCGACCCCGTCGAGGTGGGCACCAGCGAGTTGAGCGCCGAACGTGCGCGTCGCAGGTCCTTGTGCGGCGCGTCAACGATGACCTGCGTGTTCGTGACGTCATGGACCGTCGTTATTGCGCCACGCTCGATGCCGATGCCCTCGTGCAGCACCTTCACGATCGGGGCAAGACAGTTGGTGGTACACGACGCCGCCGTGACGATTCGATGAAGTGTCGGATCGTAAAGATGGTCGTTGCATCCCATCACGATGTTCAAGACACCTTCGCTTTTCACCGGACAGGCGACGACAACCTTCGTCGCACCGTTTGCAAGATGTGGCTCGAGATCCTCGACCGTCTTGAACTTGCCCGAGGACTCGATGACAACGTCGACACCCAACTCACCCCATGGAATATCGGCGGGCCGGGAATGTTCGGTGAAGCCAACCCGACGTCCGTCGATCGCCAGTCCCCCATTCGCGACGGTCACCGAACCGCGATAGCGGCCGTGCACCGTGTCGAACTCGAGAAGATGTGCTGCCGTTTCCACGCCACCTTTCACTTCGTTCACGTGAACGACTTCGACCCCGAGACGATGCTGCAGGGCTCGGGTCGCAAGTCGGCCGATTCTGCCGAAACCGTTGATTCCAATTCGCACGGTCATCGCCGTTCCACCTTTCCCTGTCGACGGGGCGCCGTCGGCACACCGACACGTGTCATTCGTTCATTCAGTTCGTCGACCACGGCATCGAACGCCATGGACTTTTTCGACGCAGACGGCGCGGGAATCGACCAGTGCCACCAGTCGTCGCGCGGTTCGAGCTCTTCGTGCACGAGATCGCACACCGTGATCACCTGCACGCTGCGTGGAATTCGCCCAACGAGTGTCGGCACTGCGGAAGCGAGCGACGTACCTGCGTGTTTCGCCGCGGAGACCGCTCCTGGGTTCACGACCGCAGCCGGATGGGTTCCCGCCGACCGCGCCGGCCAACCGCTGCGCGCACACCACAGGGCGGACGCGAGCTGTGACCGTGCCGAGTTTCGGGTGCAGAGAAACAACACCTCTTTTTGCGGCAACGATGGAGGTGGCCCCATCAACTCGACTGCGGCCGACGCGAGACGGACATAACGCCGCCGCGCGTCGCCTGCCGAGACGATTCTGTCGATCGCACCCGACTCTTCGAGTACGTCGAGGTGGTGCGCAAGGAGATTCGACTTCATCCCCAACCGCTCCATCAACTCGGTCGGCGAACGGTCGCTGAATCGCAGCTCCTCGGCGATTGCGAGACGGCTTTCGTCACCGAGGGCTGCGTGAAGCCGCGCACGAAGTGCCATCGATTTTGTCTTCACAGTTTTACTCAACCATTGTTGAGTTAATTCTGCAAGTCTGCCGGGGCGAACTTTTGGTGAACTCTCCGCAATGCGAGCGGCCGACTAGCCCTTCCTGGGCTTGTTGGGGTTGCCTGCCAGCGTGGTGGGAACACAACGCGGAATCGTGACACCGGCCGGCGGGCGTTCACCGGATATCACGCTGACGCAACTGTTGAGTGGCATGTTCTTCACACGAGAGGTGGTCGACGGGCTTTCATCGTCATTGCCACCGTTGCTTCCACCGCCGCACGCGGCGAGCCCCATACCGAGCGTGATCAAGGTCGCAGAGGCAACAATTCCTACGCGGATTTTGTTGGTTCGAACGCTGCGTGACATGACTCTCCTACTGGAACTTTGTTTGCGTCCAAATTTAGTGAAGCTCTCTTTGCTCTGCACGTCACGCCGTGAATCGGCGGACCTGTCGGATGGGTCGGTAGGCTCACGCGGTGATGGCAACGTCGGCAGACAGTCTTCTTGGTGGCATTGCCGTTGAAGCACACGCAATCGTCAAGCGATATGGCGCGGTGACCGCTCTCGACGGTCTCGACCTTGCGGTTCCCGCAGGAACGGTTCTTGGTCTCCTCGGACCAAACGGTGCTGGCAAGACGACCGCGGTCTCGGTGCTGACAACGCTCATCAAGCCCGATGGTGGCTGGGCACGAGTCGCCGGGGTCGACGTGGTTACAGAACCCCAACGCGTTCGTTCGCTGATCGGGCTTTCGGGCCAGTACGCGGCGGTCGACGAACATCTCACCGCAACTGAGAATCTCGAGATGATCGGCTGTCTCTACGGCATGCGTCGCCGCGAGGCACGTCGACGCGCGAACGAACTCATCGAACAATTTCGGCTGACCGACTCGGCCAATCGTCCGCTGAAGACGTTTTCCGGCGGCATGCGGCGGCGTATCGACCTGGCTGGTGCGCTTCTTGCCAATCCGCCGGTGCTATTCCTCGATGAACCCACGACCGGCCTCGACCCACGCAGCCGCGGCGAGCTGTGGGACGCCATCCGTGACCGCGTGTCAGGCGGAACCACTGTGGTTCTGACGACCCAGTACCTCGAGGAGGCCGACCAACTGGCCAACGAGATCGTGGTCATCGACCACGGCCGTGCAATAGCCCGTGGAACGTCCCAAGAGCTGAAGCGTCACGTTGGTGGCGAACACTTGGACGTTCACCTCGCCCGACCCGAAGACATCCCGCGCGTCGAGTCCATCGTCGCATCGGTCGCCGTCGGTGCAGTACGAATCATCGCTGACGAAGCGCTCGTTTCTGTGCCCGTTGCAAGCGGCGTCGATGCTCTTGCGACGGTTTTGAACGAGGTGCAGACGAAAAACATCGAAGTGGTTGACATCGGTCTTCGTCGTCCGACGCTCGACGACGTCTTCATGGAACTCACGGGGCACGCCGCCGAAGAGGGGGCAGTGTCATGAGTGTGCTTCGCGACGCCGCAACCATCGCCCGACGCAACATGATTCGCATCCGGCGCGTTCCCGAAGTGATGGTCTTCGTTCTCATTCAGCCGTTGATGTTCGTGTTGCTTTTCGCTTACGTGTTTGGCGGATCCATCGATATTCCCGGGGGCAGTTACCGCGAGTTCTTGATTGCGGGCATCTTCGCCCAGACGGTTGTCTTCGGTGCCACCTTCACCGCATCAGGCCTTGCCGAAGACGTTCAAAAGGGTCTCATCAATCGCTTCAGATCGTTGCCAATGGCGCGGTCGGCCGTCGTCGCCGGTCGCACGGCGAGCGACGTCGTCTACAACGGATTGTCGGTCGTCATCATGTCGATCGCGGGTCTGGCGGTTGGCTGGCGAATCCGCGGATCGATTCTCGATGCCGTCGTGGCCTACATGTTGCTGTTGTTCTTCTCGTATTCGTTCTCGTGGGTGATGGCCTGCCTGGGCCTCATGGTGCCGACACCCGAGGTGGTGAACAATGCGACCTTCATCGTGCTCTTCCCGCTCACGTTCATCGCCAATACCTTTGTTCCATCAGACAATCTGCCTGGCGTGCTGAAGACGATCGCGGAATGGAACCCCGTGTCGACACTGACCCATGCGGTGCGCGTTCGCTTCGGGAACCTTCCCGCGGGCACACCCGAGCCAACGTCATGGCCCCTGCAGAACGCAATGCTCTACTCCCTCGCGTGGGCCGTCTTACTGATCGTGGTGTTTGCCCCGATTGCCACCCGGCTTTACCAACGCACCGACAAGCGCTGATCTCTTCTCTCAGCAATCCGCATACTGGCGATTGCCCCGGCGATTCGACTGCGGAAGCGAGTCGGACTTGGCCTAGGCCAGACGACGACCCTGGGCGTCGGGGACTTTGCGTAACACGATGAGGACAAAGTCGATGATCGCCCAGATTCCTAGGCCGCCGAGCGTAAGAAGCTTCGCGATTCCAAGGCCTTTGTAGCCCAAGTAAAAGCGGTCAATGCCCAATCCGCCGAGGAAAAACGACAAAAGAATTGCGGTCACATACTTCTTGTCAGAGGTTGCCGATCCGGCGATTTGGTTGTCAGGTGAGTTCATCTCGTCAGTTGACCCTCGTCGGCCCTCAAAGTCAAGGATGTCGGGATGAGTAAAGACCCGACGCATCACAAAAGACGGGCTGGTAGGCGATTCCCTCACAAGCCGGGGTGTGACGAGAGCACATCAAGAGAAGGGGCCAGCCTTGGCGATTCGGAAACTGGCGTGACAGGCTCGAACCATGCAGTTCGACATCGCCATCATCGGGGGTGGCCCCGGTGGGTCAGCCGCGGCGATCTCTGCTGCGCGAGCCGGCCTGCGGGTGGTGTTGTGCGAAAAAGGCCCATATGGGCGCGACAAGGTGTGCGGTGACGGACTGACGCCACGCGCCATCGGGGCACTCAACGAACTGGGCATCGATCATTCCGTTGCCCATCGAATCGATGGACTACGAATGATTGCGGGCAAAAAGCAGCGCGAGCTGTCTTGGCCCACCACCGACCGTTTTCCCAACCACGGCGCAGTGTGGCCACGTCAACGCTTCGACAATCACCTTCTCGACGTGGCCATCGCCGCGGGAGCCGACGTGCGTTTTGATGCCGAAGCTCTGCCCGTCATCGAGAATGAAAAGGTCATCGGAATTGCGGTCAACGGCGAGGTGTTGCGCGCGTCATTGGTGATCCTTGCGACCGGCGCCCAGGGTGCGGCGGCCAAGATGCTC
>CAZVPL010000023.1:0-7801 GCA_964629075.1 uncultured Bifidobacterium sp.
GCCGCGCAGCCACTTGGGTGACTTCCAGAAGTAGAGGTGCGGCACCACGAGCCGCACGGGACCACCGTGAATCGGTTCGATGGCTTCACCCTCGTATTCCCACACGACGAGCGCATCGTCGCGCATCACGTCGGCGAGCGGAAGGTTCGCCGTGTATCCGTACTCGGCGTGGCCGACGAAATGCGTCGCAACCGAACGCATTCCCGCCCGTGCAAGGAGATCCCGCACGCGCACTCCCCTCCACGTGGTGTCGAACTTGGACCACTTGGTGACGCAGTGGATGTCGGTCGTGACTTCGACGCTCGGAAGCGACGTCAGTTCGTCGAACGACAGCGTGAATTCATTGTCGACTTCTCCGAAGACACGCATGTTCCATTCCCCGGGCGCATACTCGGGAACGTCACCGACATGGAGAACAGGAAACCTGTCGGTGAGGTATTGGCCGGGTGGAAGACGTTCCGGGTCGTAGCCCTGCGCAACAACGTCTTCCCGGTTGCGGTCGAAGAAGCCCATGGCGCGATTCTCACCCAGCGGCTTCGATTTCGGCAACTATTGCGTCGACGAAACCCTTCACCTGTGCCGGCGGGTCCCCCGCTTCGCACTTCGCAAGTTCTCGCTTCGCCGTCACCACGTCATTGGCGAACCGATAGCTGACAATGCCGAGAAAGCAGTGGGCATCGGGGTACGTATCGTCGAGCAGAGTGGCACGACCGAGCCCGAGGATTGCGGTCTGCACGGCCGCATCGCGCACCTCCTCTTCGGCGTCGCGCGCGGTCAACGCAAGCAACCAGGACCGATAGGTCAGCGCCTCGACATTGTCAGGGTCGACTTTCAGAACTTCGCTGTAGATGTTGATCGCGGTGATGGGGTCGGCGAAATTGAGCTGTCGTGCCTGGGCCAGCTTGTTTGCCGTGCTGTCGGCGATTCCCCCCGAGGCGGTTTCGCCGGGGAGACGTTGCCCACTCTGGCGTGCCACGAAGACCCCGAGACCTGCGGCCATCGCAACGACGGCGATCGCACCAACAACCCGACGCGAAGCGCGATTCCGTCGCTTCGCAGGTTCGGTGGGCGGGTCCTGCGGCACGGCGCCCACCTCGAGACGCCTGATGATGTCGGCGGCACGCGCCGTGTAACTGCTGCGCAATGCCTCGTAGTCGGCGTCGTCGACATCTCCGGCAGCACGCTCGCGTTCGAGATCACGAAGCGACGCGAGGAGAAAGTCCCGCTGCTCCTCGAGGTTGCGCCTCGTGCCGTCGTCCATCTCCTCATCCATGGCAGCCACCCGACTCACAGCCCGTCGGTGGGATCTTCGTATTCCCTCAGTGCCGCGGCGACGACTCCGGCATCGTCAGCATCTGCCTGCACGTCGCCCTCTCGCTTCCACTTCCGGAACACCATCACGAGACCACCGAATCCGCACACCAACGCGACGACGGGAAGGACCCAGACAAGTGAGTCGACTCCCTCACCCGGGGGAAGGAGGAGACTTCCCGGGAATCGGGATTCGATGTAGGCGACGATCTCGTCGTCGACACGTTGTCCCGCCGCCACCTGCCGCGCGATTTCGTTGCGGATCGACTCCGCCGCCGAGGCCCTGCTGACGTAAATGCTCTCGCCGTTGCAGGTCGGGCATGCGAGTCGCTTTGAGATCGCATCGATGCGCTCTTCTTGCGTTGAAGGTCCCGATGACCGCGTGGCACCGAAGGCAAGCAACACTGCCGCGAGCACGGCCATCATCGACCAGACGAGACGACCCTTCAGACGCTTCATGATCCGACTCCATTCGCCACATCTCGCATCGCAGCGATTCGTGTCGAAAGAAGTGACGCCGTCACTTCTCCGGCCACCCTCATGCGAACGAATCCGGACGGGTCGATGACCCACGTCTCGGGAACCTTCGCCACCCCGAAAGCGACCGCAATCGTGCCGTCGGGATCCCGCACCTTGTCCCAGTCGCCACCTTTTTCCTCGAAGAACGCGGTCACCGCTTCGTCTGAGTCGTCATTCACGACGGTGAACAGTTCGGCACCATCGGCGAGCATGGCTTGGTCACCCGCGAACTTGATGAGCTCGGGGTGCTCGTTGCGACACGGCACACAGGTCGAGTTGAAGAAGTTGAGCACCACCCAGGAACCCTTGCGCCGCGACAGGTCGAAGTCGCCTCCGTCGATGACGGTCGACTGCACCGCAGGTGCGGGATTCCCGATAAGGGGGGACGAAACGTCGGCCTCACCACGCGGCTTCGAGACCGCAAGGACGACGAAAAAAGCGACGAGCACGATTCCGACGACGGGAACGAGCCGTCGGGCAAGACGTGACGCGCCGTTCATGTCGTGACACGTTCTTCGCCGACGGGAACGGGCGCCGACGTCGGATCGGTGGGCCGACGGCGGCGGCGCCCGGGAAAGGCCGCGAGAATCGTTCCGACCGCCATCAGGCCGCCACCGATCCAGAGCCACATGATGAGCGGCTTCACGAAGACCTTGATTCGCGCCTCGCCGGAATCCATCTTCACCGGTGGCTCGAGCGTGAGATAGATGTCGTAGCGCCACGTGGTCTTCACCGACGGCGTTCCGATGTTCATGCCCATGTTCAGGAACTTGGTGATCGCGGGCGCATACGCCTGACCGCCATCAACCGACACGAGCGCCTTCACCGCCGTGCTTCGGTCGTCTTTTTCCTCGCGAAAACCGACGAGTTCGAAGGTGTGTCCGGCAAATGTCGCGGGTGTGCCGACACTCAGGCGAAGTTCTTGCGATTGCGTGTATGCATTCGATGCCGACAGCGCGACGGCGATGAGGATCACCCCGATGTGCACGATCATCCCGCCGTTGGCACGACCAACGAGGCCCCGCCATCCCTGACGCCGCATCGCAAGAACGACTTGTCGGAGAGCGGCACCGCCGGAAAACCCTCCGAGAGCAAAAGCAAGAAGCGGCGCTAGCCCATCGGCCCCCGACACGAGCCCGGCGACGAGCGCGCCGATGCCGCACCAGGCCGGCCAAAAGAGTCGGTCACGGAGCAACTCGGTCGATGCCTTCCGCCAAGGAAGAACCGGCGCGATGCACATGAGGGCGAGCATGGCAATGCCGATCGGGATCGAGAGTCGGTCGAAGAACGGTTCGGCCACCGAGATCTGTCGGTCCTGCAGTGCCTCGATGACGAGCGGAAACACGGTGCCGAGCAGCACGATGAACGCGAACACACTGAAAAGCACGTTGTTCGCGAGGAATGCTCCCTCGCGCGACACCGGTGAGTCGATTGCACCGGGCGACCGCAGAGCGTCGCCGCGCCAGCCGATGAGAAAGAGCGAGACGAGAACGATGATGCCGAAGAAAACGAGCAGATACGACCCGATGTCACTTTCGCTGAATGCATGCACGCTGTTCAACACACCCGACCGCGTGAGGAACGTGCCGAGGATCGTCAGGCTGAACGTCGCAAGAAGAAGCGAGAGATTCCAAACGCGCAACATGCCGCGACGTTCCTGCACGAGGACGGAGTGGATGTACGCGGTACCGGTGAGCCACGGCAGAAGGCTGGCGTTCTCGACCGGATCCCACGCCCACACCCCCGACCAGCCGAGCACTTCGTAGCTCCACCAACCACCGAGGATGATTCCGACGGTGAGGAACCCCCAGGCAAAGAGGGTCCAGCGGCGCGTTTCGAGCAGCCATCCCTCTCCTACCCGTCCCGTGATCAGCGCCGCGATGGCGAATGCGAAAGGCACGGTGAATCCCACGTATCCGAGGTAGAGGATCGGCGGATGAAAGAGAACGAGGATGTGGTTCTGGAGCAGCGGATTGGGACCAGGACCATCGGTCACCCCGGGAGCACCCTCCGCGAACGGGTTGGCAGGCCCGAAGCTGAGGATGAAGAAAAAGACCATCACGATGCAGATGACCGCGATGGCCCACGTGATGAGTTGGTCATCGAGGCGACGTCGATACCGCCACGCGACGAGTCCGGCCGACAGGGCAAGCGTGAAAATCCACAGCAGGATCGACCCCTCAAGGGCGCTCCATACTGCGGTGAAGTTGTACAGCGCCGGTGTCGACCGCGAACCATGGTCCTGGACGTATTGCAGGGAGAAGTCGCGGGTGATCATCGCCCACTCCATTGCAACGATGGCGCCGAGCGCGGCGAGGAACGACAATCCGACGAAACGCGGCACGAGCCGCGCGGTCCGAGGGATTTCTCCCTTGGCCGACTCACGCGCCGCCGTGATCGCGGCGATTGCGCCGAATGCCGCGGCGACGACGCCCACGAGGAGAGCGCCGCGACCGACGGGACCCGCGACGCCGCTAGCCCACACGGCTGCAGGCATCGGCAGCCTCCTCGGCCTCGTCCAATCGGTTCTTGTTTTTCGCCACGTAGGTGTTCGAGTGCTTCACCTCGATGCGATCGCTCAGAAAGACGTCGTTCACCATCCGCCCGTGCGCAACGACCGGAATGCACTCTTGGAATACACCACCCGGGTCTCCGTCGTAGCGAACATCGAGAGTGACCGCATTGAACGACATCTCGAACGTCGTCGTGCCCGTGGCCTGCTTGATGCTGCCCTGTTCCACCGTGCCCTGCACGCGCAGTCGGCGGTCGGACTCGCAACCATCGCGAACCCCAACTTCGTCGACGTTGCAGTAGTAGTCGATTGCGGACGAGAGAAACTGTGTGACGACGACTCCTCCGGCCACGATCGCTCCCGCCAGGATGCCCATCGAGATCCACCGCCGGCGCGACGACTTCGGTCGAACCGATTCAGCCGGCCCGACGGTTGGTTGACGCGGACTCAGGTCCATGGCTTGTCACTTTCGTCGACGAGTGGGTTGAGTCGTCGTGCGCGACGTGCGTTGCGCCACGCGTAGAACGTGATCGGACCGAACGAGAGCAACCAGCTCGCAATGATGAAGTCGGCATGCTTCATGACGACACCTCTTCCGAACGCCGCGCGGCGAGTGCCGCATCGATACCACGCAGTTCCATGGCATCTTCCATCGCGAGGACCCGATTTCGGTGCAGGACCAACCACGCAAAGATCGTCGTGAAGACCGCAACCCCGAAGATCAACGAGAAGAGCATGAGACCGTCCATCGTGACGTCGCCATTGGGTCGCAGAACCGTTGCCTGCTGGTGCAGCGAGCGCCAGATGACCACGCTGAAGTGAACGAGCGGAATCTCGAGCACCGCAAAGAGCGCAACGATTGCCGAGCGCTTTGCGCGCTGGCGTTGGGTACCCCCGAGGCCGCGGACGGCGAGGTAGCCGATGTACGTAACGAAGAGAAACGCCGTCGTCGTGAGCCGCGGATCCCACTGCCAGTAGGTGCCCCACGAGAGTCGGCCCCAGAGGCTGCCCGTGACGAGGGTGACCCCCATGAAGATGACACCCACTTCGGCCGAGGCTCCGGCAAGACGGTCGAGATTGAGAGAGTGCTTCTTGCCCCACAAATGACCCGCCGAACAAACGGCCGTGAAGACGAACGCGAGATAGGCGACCCACGCCGTCGGCACGTGCACGTACATGATGCGAACGCTGCTGCCCTGGTCGACATCCTCGGCGGTGAAGATGAGACCAAGAAGCGCGAGAACGACGGATCCGGCAATGGCGAGAAGCCCGAGGTTGCGCGTCGCTGCCGTTCGTGTCGGCGGGGGGACGCTTGCGTTTGCGCTTGGCATGTTCTGGTTGGCTACTCGTCGGTGAGGGGGCCGAACCCCAGTGTTCCACCAAACAGGAAGACCGCGCCAAACACGGCGAGCAAACCCACCCATGGCCATCCCTCGGCGACACGCGCCCCGTCGGACCCGAAAGCCGACTCGGTGGCTCGCGTGGCACCAATCAACACCGGAGCGACCGCGGGAAGCAGCAACAACGGGAGAAGCGTCTCGCGGCCCCGTCCCGCAATGCTGAGGCCGCCGTAAACGGCAGCAAGCGCGGCGATCCCGAGCGAACCAAGCAAACAGGTTGTGACCAGCAACACAGCACCGTGAAGGTCGACGTTGACCCTGTACAAGATCAAAGCGAGGAATGCGAGAATCGCCTCGAACGCGACAAGTTGCACGACGAGAGCCGCAACCTTGCCGAGGTACACACCCTGTGGTGCGACACCAGCGACGCGAAGCGCGTCGATCGCCGAGTCGGCAGCCTCGATGGCGAAACTTCGCTGCACCACGACGAGCGAAGTGAAGAGCGTCGCCATCCAGACGAGGCCCGGCGCAACCCGCTGCAGAATGCCGTCGTTGTCGAGAGCGAACGCAAAGAGCACCATCACGATTGCCGCGAAGGGAAGAACCTGATTGGTCATGACACGACTGCGCAGTTCGACACGGAGATCCTTCGATGCCACCGCCCTGGCGATGGTGAGTGTGCGGTTGGCCGACCTGCCCATCATTCGCCCCGCTCGATGATTCGCCCGCCAACCACTTCGATCCGACGAGATGCGAGGGACGCCGAACGCTCGAGTTCGTGCGATGCGATGACGACGGTGGCACCCGCGGCGACTGCATCGCGCAGAAGTGCATCGATCTCGTCGCGACCCGCCGCGTCGAGGCCGGCATGCGGTTCGTCGAGTAGCCACAACGAAGCACGCCGAACGGCCATGACAGCCAGAGCGGTTCGCCGCTTTTGTCCAGCCGAGAGGCGCGCGACCGGTGTTGCCAACAACCTGTCGTTCAGCCCCATACGTGTCGCCGCAGCCGCGACTTCCTCGCGGTTCGCACCAACGATGTGGCCCCAGAACGAAAGGTTTTCGTCGGCCGTCAAGTCGAGGTACAGGCCGTTGGCATGACCAAGAAAGCCGACACTCGCCCGCACTGCGGTGCGTTCGGCCTCGATGTCGAAACCCATGATGTGCGCCGAGCCGCGCGAGAGCGGCAGGAGCCCCGCGCACAACCTGAGCAACGTTGTCTTCCCCGCGCCGTTTGGTCCGTGAACGACGACAAGTTCACCCGCGTTGATCCGTACATTTGCCTCTGCGAGTGCCGGGAACGATCCGAGAAGCACGACGGCGTCGCGAACATCAACGACGGATGTCTCACCCACCGTGCAGACGCTACAGACCCGAAAGCGAGACGACCCACTAGCGTTCCTCTCAATGAACGAACGGGGCCGCAAGCGACTCGACTCCGTGCTCGGAATCGTCGGTCGCACCCTCATCACCGCGGGCCTCTTGCTCCTCGGTCTCGTCGCCTACCAGCTGTGGGGAACGGGCCTCGAACAGCAACGGGCCCAGGATCGACTTCGCGATGACTTCACCGAATTGATCGCGGCGACGCCCACGACCGCCACCCCGACCGCAACCACCGAATCGAGCACGGGACGCATCGACTCGCCGCGACGACCGAATTCGGCACTGGCGCTGCTTGAAATCCCGTCAGCGAGCGTCGCCGACATCGTGGTGAGCAGTGCGTCAGTGTCGGCTCTGCGTCACGGCCCCGGACACATCGAGGGCACCGCACTTCCCGGCGAGCAGGGAAACAGCGCCATCGCCGGCCACCGAACCACGTACGGCGCACCGTTCGCAAAGCTTGACAAAGTGTCCATTGGAGATGAGGTCCGCGTGACGACCGTCAATGGGCGCTTCACGTACACGGTCAGCGACGTGCTCATCGTTGCCCCGAATCGCACCGATCTGCTGCGCCCACGCGATGGCCGCACTGTTCTCACGCTCATCACCTGTCATCCGCGCTGGAGCACGGCGAAGAGGCTGATCGTCGTCGCCGACCTGGCCTCAGCGGAACCGCTCGCCGCAACCAACGCGGAGTCCGCACCGGCCAGCGTGCCCGTGACAACCGTGCCCATCACAAC
>CAZVPL010000023.1:7901-22658 GCA_964629075.1 uncultured Bifidobacterium sp.
CGGTTGAGTCGCTCGAACTCGACGGGTGGTTCTCCGACAAGGGAGCGATCATCCCCGCCGTTCTTCTCGGCCTTGCACTCGCGGCCATTGCGGTTGCGACGCATTTCGCACGACGAGAACTCGTGCGCCGCGGCCGACATCGTCGCACCGCACGGGTTGCATCGTGGGCCGTTGCCGCCGCGCCGTTCCTGGTGGTGCTTTTCTACTGGTACCACTTCATCAACATGCTGCTACCTGCAAGCACGTGACACGTCACCGACCCTCGAACCTCGGGGGGCGTTTTTCGAGAAATGCACGCGGCCCTTCGAGTGCGTCCTGGCTTGCCCATGCCCGCGTCCGCAGTTCGTCGAATCGCGCGTCGATCACGAGACGTTCGGCAACGGCTTCGAGGCCGCGCTTGTGTGCCTGGATGGTGAGCGGCGCAAGGTCCGCGAGATCGTCGGCCCACTCGAGCGCTTCGGCGAGCCCCCCGAGACGGTGCACTCCACCTTGCACGAGCAGCTGTTCGGCCGAATAGATGCCCGTGCCGAGCAGCATGTGGCGCGCAATCGGCCAACCGAATTCATGACTCGCTCGTTCGATTGTCCATTGATCAACGGAGAGTCCGAGCTTGGCTGCGGGAATCCCGAACCGACTCGTTGCAGTTGCCATGCGAAGGTCGCACGCGAGCGCCAGCTGGGTACCGGCGCCCATCGCGGGTCCATCGACCGCGGCCAGTGTGATGCAGGGCAATTGGGTGAATCCCCGAAGTGCGCGACCCAGTGCGTCGGCGAACTCGTCGCCTTCGACGCCGGTCAGGTCGGCCCCCGCACAAAAAGCCGGTGGCTCGCCCGTGAGAACGACAACCCTCGCTCGACCCGCCACGGCCGCCTGATGCTCGACCATACGTCGCAGGGCCGCGAGGTCGACCGCATTCCTGCGGTGTGGGCGGCGGATCGTCACCACCGCCACATGCGTTTGGTGCCATTCGAGCGTGACAGATCCGTCGTTTTGTCCGTTGGGGCCTTTTTCGCCGTTCACCTCTACCATCGGTATGACTGTATGACCTCCGGGCTCCCCTCCCCTTCTTCACCGATTGATCCGGTGCGCGCGCGCCGCGCGCAGGTAGCCAAGTACACGCTGCTCGCCAACCGTCTCGGATACCTCCTTTATGCGGCCACAACGGCGTGCTTCGCCTTCGCCTTCGCAATCGGATTCAACGGTGTCATGGTTGGTCTCATGACCTTCGGACTCGTCGGAGGCTCGATCCTTCTCGCACCCTCGATCGTTCTGGGATATGCCGTGAAGGCGGCGGAACGCGAGGACCGCGAGCGCGAGCAAGCCGAGGCGGCGAAGAAATCAGGTGCACGATGAGCATTGCCCCCACCCGCCTCACTGCGACCGAGCGGCGCGAACAACTCCTCGGCGTGGCGCTCAAGGTCTTTGCCCAGAAGGGCTTCCACAATTCGTCGATGAACGACGTTGCCGATGCTGCAGGTGTCACCAAGCCGGTGCTCTACCAACACTTCGATTCGAAGCGTGCCCTGTTCATCGCCGCACTGGAAGCAGTCGGTGAGACGATGATCGCCACGATCCGCGAGGCAACCCACGAGGCGGCATCGGGTCGCGAAAAGACCACGGCCGGCATGGTCGCTTATTTCAGGTGGGTCATGAACGACCCCGATGCTTTCATGCTTCTCTTCGGCAGTGGCACGCGTCGCGACGAGGAATTCGCGGCCGTCTCGGCCCGCATCGAAAAGACAACCGCCGAGATGATCGCTCCACTCATCGAAGCCGACGTCGACACCGAACAGCAGCGCATCATTGCGCATGCGTTGATCGGAATGAGCGAGGGCGCTTCACGTCACCTCATCCAGCGCGGGACCAAGTTCGATCCCAGCGTCGTGGGCGAGCAACTTGCCTCGCTCGCGTGGGCCGGCCTGCGGTCCATCGGCCGCAAACCGGTCTGACGCACCTTCAACGCAGGACAAACCCGCGGTAACCCTCGACGAAGCCCGACGCCCGCAGTTCTTCGACGAGCTCGTCGCGCCGCGCGTAATCGGTGATCGGCTGTCCGTTCACCTTGCGAATCTCGACCGACCTGACACGTCCATCCTTGCCGAGCGCGGCCAGCGCGGTGACAAGCCCGTGCGCAAATCGGGGACCCCGATCACAAAGGGGCACGAGGTTCCCGGAACGGGTGTCGTACCAACCAATGGCATCACCGTTGTCGATCACCACCACCGACGCCGCGCTGCGTGCGGGACGTCCGCCATTGTCGGGCCACGGAATGACCGACCCAAACGGTTGCGCGGGATCGGTCGATGCAAGCACCAGAGGCATGGGCGCAACGTCGGGGTGCAGCTCGACGTCGACCGAGTCGCGGAAACTCCGCAGACGGTCGACGGCACCCGGCAGCGCGAATTGCGCCGCACCGAGGCCGTCGATGAAGTAGCCGCGGCGAACGTGTCCGCGCTCTTCGAGCACCTTCAACACGCCGTACACGCCCGCAAACCCACCTTTCACCGATTCCGCGAGAACTGCTTCGCGCGTCAGCACACCGTGTCGTTGCAGCAGTTGCTGGGAGACGGCGTGCAATTCCGCCGTGCCGACCGCAACGTCGTCGTCACGCTGCAAAATGCTCCATCGCCCCGAGCCGGCAGGCGGACCGACGCGCGTGAGGCGCATCGCTCGGGGCCGACTCGTCGGTCGTTGACTGCGACGAGCCCCACCGCTTCGCGCACCGCCGAGCAGTGCCCGAAGCGGCGCCAACGTGTCGTTCGTGACCTCACCCGCCCAGACGAGGTCCCACAATGCCCCGAGTCGCTCGGCGTCGGTTGCCCCCGGTGTCGCTGCCACGACACCGTTCCAAAAACTTGCCCCTCGTTGGTTGAGCGCTGCGCGAATTGCCTGATGCATTGCACCGTCCGGGCTCTCGGTGCGTTCGAAAACGGGAAGCAGATCGTCGATCTGGTCGGCGAAGAACAAACGGACCCGACCGTCGTTGGAACCGATCGCACCGGCGCCGACCCACACGACCTCGCCACTGGCAAAGAGTGCATCGAGATCAGCGGATCGATAGCCACGCACCCGCTGGGGCAACACGTCGGTTTCGAGCGTCGATGCGACGATGGCCGCACCCTGCAACATCTGGACGACATCGACGAGCGCGTCGGGTCCACCCCGTTGACCGGACACCCGACCCGACGACGCAGGATCGGATCCGGCGATGCCGTGCCATGCCGGCAGAAAACGGGCGAACACCGATTGTTCGACCGGCTCGACTTCGCGCCGCAGCGCGGCAAGTGACCGACGGCGGATCTGACGAAGGACTTCGACATCGCACCATTCACGTTCGACACCATCGGGGCGGAAGGCCCCCAACACAATGCGGCCGTCGGCATCGAGTGCCCGAAGGGCCCCGAGGGCCCGCTCGATCGGCACACCGAAGCGACTCGCGACGGACACTGCGAGAAACGGTGCGTGCGTTCGCGCGTAGCGGGACACGAGCACCTCGAGCGGACGCGGAACCGGTTCGGTGAAGTCGCGCGGCAGACCCAACGGGAGCGAGCATCCGAGAGCATCCCGGTACAGCGCGGCATCCTGTGCAGCGACGTACCGCTCGTCACCCGCGACGGTGACCGCAATGACACGTCGCTCGGCAAGCAACCGGTCGAGCGCGCCTTCGATTCCCGAATCAATCCGCATCGCGACTTCAAGACGCGAGAGATCCCCGACCTTGCGGAAGACATCGTGAAGTTCGTCGTCGGTGCGGGCACGTCGACCGTCGGCAAGACACTGTGCGGACAATTCGACGTCGGCGATGGCCCCGGCATCGAGCAACTCGCGCAGTTCCTCGGTCCCGAGAAGTTCGTTCAACAAATCACGGTCGAGGGAGAGCGCGGCAGCCCGACGCTCGGCGAGTGGTGCATCCCCCTCGTACATGTACTGCGCAACCCAGTTGAAGAGCAGGCTCTGCGCGAACGGCGACGCCTTTGCCGTGTCGACGGCGACCACCTTGATTCGTCTCGCGCGCACCTGCGTGAGTACGTCGCGCAGGCCGGGCACGTCGAACACGTCCTGCAGGCATTCGCGGCTCGCCTCGAGCAGCATCGGAAACGTGGGGTACTTGCTGGCAACCGCGAGCAGGTCGGCTGCACGCTGACGCTGTTGCCACAGCGGTGTGCGCTGGTCGGGTCGCCGTCGGGGCAACAGCAGTGCGCGACCGGCACACTCGCGGAAACGCGCCGCGAACAAGGCAGTTTCGGGTAGCGCCGCGACGATCGCCTCTTCGATTCCCTCGGGGTCGAGCATGAGGTCGTCGATCGGAATCGAGTCGAGAGCTTCGGGAAGCCTGAGCACGATGCCATCGTCGGCGTACATGGTTTCGACGGGCATGTCGAGGCGATCACGGAGGTGTCGCTGAATTGCCATCGACCACGGTGCGTGCACGGGAACGCCGAACGGCGAATGAATGCAGACCCGCCAGTCTCCGAGTTCGTCGCGAAAACGTTCGACCACGATCGTCGTGTCGTTCGGAACGACACCGGTTGCCTCGGCCTGTTCGGTGAGGTAGTTGACGACGTTGGCCGCGGCGAACGCGTCGAGGAAGTGATCGTTGGAGAGTGTCGTCAACGCCTGATCGACCGGCATCTCACGGATACGACGCTGGAATTCTCCGACGGCTCGCCCGAGTTCGATGGGGCGACCCAGCAGATCGCCGTGCCAGAAGGGCATCTTCGCCGGCTCACCAGGTGCCGGTGTGACGATGACCTTTTGGAACGTGATGTCTTCGATGCGCCAGGTGGATGCACCCAAGAGAAACGTTTCACCCGGGCGGCTTTCGTAGACCATTTCTTCGTCGAGTTCACCCACCCTGGTTCCGTCGGGAAGAAAAACGCCGAAAAGACCCCGGTCGGGAATGGTGCCGCCGTTGGTGACCGCAAGACGCTGCGCACCGTCGCGGGCACGAACCCGATTGGCGACACGGTCCCAAACGATCCGTGGCCGCAGTTCGTTGAATTCGGTGCTCGGGTACCGACCCGCGAGAAGGTCGAGGACGTTGTGGAGGATCTCGTCGGAGATTTCCGCGAAATTTGCACAACGCCGAATGACCGCCGCGAGTTCGTCGACGCCGGTCTCGCCGCTGATTGCAACATGGGCGACGATCTGTTGCGCGAGGACATCGAGTGGATTGCGCAGGTAACGGGTCGACTCGATGTGGCCGTCGACCATGCGTCGAACCACAACGGCGGACTCGAGAAGGTCGCCGCGGTGCTTCGGAAAAAGACGCCCACGGCTGGGCTCACCCACACTGTGTCCGGCGCGACCGATGCGCTGTAGCCCTCTGCTGACGGCCCCCGGTGACTCAACCTGGATGACAAGGTCGACCGCGCCCATGTCGATACCGAGTTCCAAGCTGGATGTCGCCACGAGCCCGCGGAGCTTGCCTTTCTTCAACTGATCTTCGATGATGACGCGCTGCTCGCGCGCAAGCGAACCGTGATGGGCGCGCACGAGGTCGTCGGAGAGACCCTCACCCACCGCAAGCTCGTTGAGGCTCGCTGCGAGTCGTTCGGCCTGGCGTCGCGCGTTGCAGAAAATGATGGTGCTGCGATGCGCGAGGATCTCTTGCAGGATCTGCGGATAGAGACTCGGCCAGATGCTGGCTCGGCGTGGCGTGAGCGCGGCCGTGGCCGGACCGCTCACCAGTTGCGGGGTGTCTGATTGTCGACCGAGATCACCCATGTCTTCGACGGGTACACGAACCTCGATTTCGAGGGGCTTGCGCACACCGGCATCGACAATTGCGACTGGCCGCGGCTGGCCCTTCGAGAATCCCCCGAGAAAGCGTGCGGTTTCCTCGAGCGGCCTCTGCGTCGCCGACAGCCCGATGCGCTGGGGCTCGACGCGGGTGATCTCGCACAATCGTTCGATGCTGAGCATGAGGTGCGCTCCGCGCTTGGTGCCGGCGAGCGCGTGAATTTCGTCGATGATCACGGTGTCGACGTTGACCAACGTCTTGCGTGCCTGCGACGTGAGCATGAGATAGAGACTCTCGGGAGTGGTGATGAGCAGGTCGGGAGGTCGACGCAACATTGCCTGGCGATCACGCGTCGGTGTGTCCCCGGTGCGCAGACCGACCGTCACGTCGTTCAAGGTCTCGCCCCGCCGCTCGGCAGCCAGTGCGATGCCCGTGAGGGGCGCACGCAGGTTCTTTTCGACGTCGAATGCAAGCGCCCGCAACGGTGAGACATAGAGCACACGTGTGCGTTCACCGACGGGCGGCGGTGGTGAGGTCACGAGTTCGTTGATCGACCACAAGAAGGCGGTGAGTGTCTTCCCGCTGCCCGTCGGCGCACAAATGAGCGTGTGTTCTCTTGCCGCGATGCGCGGCCAACCCGCCGACTGCGGCGGCGTTGGTTCGGGAAACGACGACGCGAACCACTCCGCGACTGCGGGACGAAATGAACCGAGCACTGAGGGTGACGCTAATTGAACGGTGCGACAAGACGACCAGCCGGGCCGGCACATTAGGCTCACTCACATGCCGCACCCGGGAGAGCACCACCCAGCGTTCGAGGAATACTGCGAGTGCATCTACGAACTCCACGAGGACAACGTTCCGGTCATCCAGGCCCGAATTGCCGAGCGACTGGCGGTTTCGCGGCCCTCCGTCTCGGAGATGGTGAAGCGAATGGAGACTGAAGGTCTGGTGCGCACCGACGGCACCTCGATCAATCTCACCGAAGCCGGTCTGGGGCTCGCCGTCAGCGTCGTACGCAAACACCGGTTGGCCGAGCGCTTTCTCACCGACATTCTCGGATTGTCGTGGGCGACGGCGCATCGCGAAGCGGGTAAGTGGGAACACGTCATGTCCGACGAGGTCGAAACCGCGATGGTTCGCATTCTCGGCAATCCGATGACCTGTCCGCACGGCAATCCAATTCCCGGAACCGGCTTCGTCGCTGAGGCGGCAAAACCGCTCTCAGGCGTCACCGAAGGTGGTGACTTCACCGTCGCGCGAATCCCAGAGACGCTCGAGTTCGCACCGGGCATTCTCGACTTTCTCGAATCATCGGAACTGCTTCCCGGCCGGCGCGGCACCGTCGACACCACCAACATCGACGGCAGCGTCGTTGTGTCGATTCAGGGACGCAGCGTCACCGTCGACCCGTACGCATCCGCCCGCCTCCTTGTCGTTGCGGCAAACTGATGCGCCGCAACACCCGCCCTTCGTCTGCCGTGCTCGCCGTCATCGCCGCGCTGGCTCTCGGTGGTTGTGCCACCACCATCGAAGGTGACAGCGCCGCCACCAGCACGGTGCCGGCATCGACCACAACCACGATTCCCCGGGGCACGGTCGCCGAGTTGTTCGACTCGATCCTCGGTCTCGGGGCAAACCTCGGCAACGACATCGCCTCGGGCGAGATGGCCACTGCCCGCGCGAAACTCGCCGACATTCGCGCCACTTGGCAGGCAATCACGCCACAAATCGCCGATCTCGGCAGGGACCAAGCCGACGACCTGCAGCGACTCATCGGTCTCTACGAAACGGCGGTCGAGCGCAAACGACCCGCCGATGCCGACAAAGCGACACGCTTTCTCGAATTGGCGATCGAACCGCTGATCGCCGCGGGATAGTTCCGTCTCGTCAACGCATGCAGGCGGGCAGATCGCGCGCGTGCACCACAGTGAGGCGCTGGGTCGCACGCGTGAGCGCCACGTAGAGCGCGCGGAGTCCCATCGATTCGTCGTCGACGATGTCGGCGGGCTCGACCACGACAACCCCGTCGAGTTCGAGACCCTTCACGAGACTGACCGGCACAACCGTGAGACCGGAGTCGAGAGCGCTCGTGGCCGCGCGGCCGTGGGCCACACCGGCGAGCCCGAAGTGCGATGACAACGCTTCGACCATCGCATCGGGACACACCACGGCGACGTTCCCCGACGGCAATTCCGCCGTGAGACGAGCCGTTTCTTCAACGACAGCACGGGCAAGTTCGCCGGCATTCGACCCGACACGCACGAGCGACGGCGCCGCACCGCCCCCGCGGACCGACCGCGGTGCCCGCAATCCCGGTGCCGCTGCTTCCATCACACGATCTGCGAGTTCCATGATCGAACCGGGAATTCGGTAACCAACCGACAGGCCAACGACACGGGGTTCCTTGCGATGTGGAAGGTGCGCCAGGACGTCGTTCCATGACTCGGGTGCCAATGCTCCGGTCGCTTGGGCGATGTCGCCAACCACGGTCATCGAACCGTTCAACGAACGACGCGCCACCATTCGCAGCTGCATCGGAGTGAGGTCCTGCACCTCGTCGACGACGATGTGTCCGTAGGTCCGAATTTCGTCGGCCTCGTCGATCTTGCCCGCTTTGCGCGGTGGTGGGCCGAGCGCTTCGAACGCTTCGTCGAGGATTGCAACGTCGTTCTCGCTGAATCGCGCATCGTCGATGTTGCTGACGCGGGGTCGATACAACGAGAGGTACTCGGCCTCGGACAGGTGTTTCTCCCCCGCCAAACGGAGAAGCGCTTTCGATCCATACAGGTCGTTCAACAGCTCGGCCGGGGTGAGCACGGGCCACATTCGCTCGAGCGCCGTCTTGTAGTCGGGCAACGATCGCACGGCGTCACGAACGTGCGTCGCGGTGACGCCCGGCTCGCGCCACGACGATGCAAGCACCGCCAGAAGTTCGTTTTCGACCCAGCGGCGTGCCGCGTTGTGGCGACGGAAACGCCGCCGCGCACCTCGCACGATGTCGACGGTTGCATCGGCCGATGCACGCACGTACCCGGAGCGGAACGGCAACCGCAGTTCTTCGCGCAGCGGTCGCTCGCGATCCGCCGCGGCCTTTGCGATCACCTTCACCATGCGAATGTCGCCTTTGACCTGCGCGGCCCGCCACGTGTCGCGCGCACCGTAGGTTGCTCCCGGAACGAGGTCGGCGAGTACCGCCTGTTCGACGCCCGCTTCTCCGAGACTCGGAAGGACGCGTTCGATGTAACGCAGGAAGACGCGGTTCGGACCAATGACGAGAACACCTTGGTCTTCCAGCGGAAAACGGTACGTGTAGAGAAGGTACGCCGCGCGGTGCAGCGCAACGACTGTCTTCCCGGTTCCCGGGCCACCCTGCACCACGAGGACGCCGGGCTGTGGCGAACGGATGATTTCGTCCTGTTCGCTTTGGATGGTTGCGACGATGTCGCCCAGCTGTCCGGTGCGACCACGCTCGAGTGCTGCCAACAACGTGCTGTAACCCCGCAAGCCCGATGAGGCGACGGCAAGACCATCGTCGTGGCCGATCCCGATGTGCCCGTCACCGAACAACTCGTCTTCGATGCCAAGGAGTTGACGACCCTGCACGGCAAAATGGCGGCGTCGGGCGAGACCCATCGATTCGCGACCCGTCGCGCGATAAAACGGTTCGGCAACCGGGGCTCGCCAGTCAATGACGACGGGTTCGCGTTGCTGATCGGCAACTGCGAGACGACCGATGTGAAAGCTCTCGATCTGGTCGGGGCTCTCGGCGTACCGGTCGATGCGACCGAACACCAATGCGGCGTCGCCGAGGTCGAGCTGGGTGAGCCGGTTGACGAGGGCCTCGTCGAAAACGTCTCGTTCGTATCGCGCCTGGAAGGTGCCGCCGAGTCCGGGTTCCGACAGGTCGCGCAGCTTCCAGGCGTCGATGCGGCTCTGCTCGAGACACGCGTAGGCGTGGTCGATGAAAGCCTGTTCGTCGGGGAGATCGGGGTGCGTCGCGGTCATGTCGGAAACTGCATATGGCCGTTTTTGGGGTCTGTAGAGCGTACCTGCGGCACGCTCGAATTGGTCCGTGCTGCGCACACATTGGAGCGTGACCGTGTCATGCTTCTCGCGTCGGGGACGAGTGTCCCGCCACCCGTCGCCAGCCCGACAAACAAGCGGTCCCAATAGGGGTGGGACGCAAACCGAAAGGACCGCTTCGTGCCATACGCCATTTCTCATTCACGACTCGTTCGGCTGCTCGTCCTTGCGACGACGTGTGCAATCACGGTGCTCGGGGGGCCTCCTCCGTCGGCGTCGGCAAACAACGAAATCGATGTCGGCGGCAGCGGATCGACCCTGATTGTCGGCCTGAACGTCGGCGAGCCGGGCCATCGCGAGACGACTGCATGCCGTTGGAACACAACAGTTGTCACCGACGGCGACGAAAGACCCCACTACATGGAGCGCGGGGGCGTCACCTACCGGTGGTACGCGAGGATCTGCCCGTCGAAGACGACCTCGGGCGGGTATGAACTCACCTACCACTGGGTTCCCGTGGTCTCGGCCGAAACGATGGCATCACAGGCTTCGACCTACGCACTCGGCCTCATTCCCGTCCCGCTTGTCGGGACCTCTCCCCCGGCGCACCGTGGAGTGGTCAAGTTGCCGATGTGGTGGTGGGTGTCACGCGCGTCCTGGCGAAGCGTTAACGTCAGTGTTTGGCTTCCAACACCGACCGGTCCGCTGACGGTTCGCGCCACCGCCAAACCCTTGCGCTTGTTGGTTGATCCGGCCGACCCCTACGCGCGGGGCGGAGGAAAGCAGCGCTGCGCAGGGCCGGGAGTCGCCTGGCAAGAGTCGATGGGTGATGCCGCCGTTGGGGCCTGCTCCCATGTCTATTCCCGAGCGGTGCGCAACGTCGGAGCGCGGGTGTCCATTGAATGGGCGATTTCGTGGAAATCGAACCGCGGCGCGAGCGGCCGACTCCCCAACCGGCGCACAACCAGGGTGGTTCGGGTGTCGGTGGGCGAAATTCAGGCGCTCATCAGTGATTGACAAAAGACAAAAAGATGTGAGCACGGGTTCTCACTGCGAGATCACAGTTATACGCTCACGGGGCAAGTAATCGAGAAACGAGAAATAAATGCCAATCGGTACCGTGAAGTTCTTCAACGATGAGAAGGGCTACGGCTTCATCTCCCGCGAGGATGGCGACGACATCTTCGTCCACTTCTCCAACATCCAGGGAACCGGTCGGCGCACGCTCGTCTCTGGTCAGTCCGTCGAGTTCGATCTCGGCGAAGGACGCAAGGGCGTCGAAGCCCACAACGTCCGTCCTCTCTAGTCGACCTCAGTCGAGACGAAACCCCGACATCACGCGCGTGGTTCCCTCACGCCCGTGCGGGGCGGTGCCACACCGCTCGTGAGGGCGTTGCCGACAATTCGAACGAGTCGCCATTGGGTGAGCATGTCGCATCACAGTCGGCGATCACCGTGTGGTCGTCGAATTCCTCTGCTTGTTCCGCCACCGCCATCGGCGGCCACATCAACGTCACCGTGCCCGTTCGTGCCACGTTGCCTGCCGTCTGGGAACCAACGCGCACAGTGAACACTGCGCTCGCTGCCGCCCACCTGGGAACAACCGCCCGCATGTGAGGTCGCCCGTCGTCGGTTGAGGTGACGACGTACGCAAACGGCCGTCGTTCGACCAGTCGCGCGACATCAGACGGTTCGATCTTCACGCTCACGTCGCGAAACTATCAGCGCGTCGAATCGATGGATACACGCGCAGCATCGCCGAATACAATCGGCACGTGACCTCTTCGCGTGAATCGATCATTCTCGAGCGTCGCTTTGTGAACGCTCTTGCGGCCCTCAGCGATGAATCGCTCACCTCGGCGGCGCTCGCCCTCGAAGAGGAACTGCGCGATGTTCTCGCCCAGGTCGCGGGTCTTGGTGCGTCCGCCTACGACGACGAGTCGACCATCGCCGCTCGCATCCGAGACGGCGCCCAGCGCCGGCGGTGCGCCGGTGACGTGTGCGTCGTGTTGTGCGAGCCGTGCACCCGACACTGCATCGACGTTCTCGGATCCGCGTCCGATGATCCGACGCTCGATGACCTTCAGGCGATCCTTCCCGACGTGACCGAGAAGTTCGGCCTCGACATGGTGAAGCTCATGGTCATCCAATACTCGCTGTCGCTTCAGGGCTTCAAGAAGCTCATCGCAACCGACGAACGCTTCGCGCTTCCCGTGTCGCAGAGCCCAGCCACCCAGCTTCGCGTCGTGGATGAGGCAGCGCAGGCAGCAAAGCGCGAGGCGCGCAAGGCACGCCGAGCTACCGAAAAAGCAAAGAACGAAAAAGCAAAGAAGAAATAGCCGAACTCAACCTCAGTTGCGCCCGAGCGCCCGTTCGGGACTGAGCACGATTGCGATGCGGTGCGTCCCGGGTGGGTCGAACGCCGAACCGTCGGTGTGTCCGTGCTTGCGAACGATTGCGTCCCGAACGGAGTAGTCGGGGTCGTCCACCACCGTCAGTGCGCCTCTCAGTTCCACGTAGTTCGACTCGTTCGTCGGGTCGATCACGCTGAACGAACCGACCCCCGCCCGCAGGGCGTTGACGTGTTTTTGGCGTCCGGCGCGGGTGCTCACAACCAGCGTGTCGTCCCGCCACAAGAACCACACCGGGGTCGCGTTCGGTACGCCCCGCCCATCGACGATGCACAGGGTCCCCGTGACGGGCTCGTTCAGGATCCGCTCGGCGTTGGTCGACAACTGGAACTGTTTCGGCAGTTTTGCGTTTTGGTTCACCTTTGCCCCTTCCGGTGCGAGCCATTTCGAAGCCCTCGAATGTGTCACTACTATGACTTCCGCGAGGCTGAACAAATCGTAAAGCCTCCGTTTCCACACACAAAGGGGAAGGGATTCGCGAGATGGCGAACGTTGTACGGGCAGCTCTGTTGCAGACCGACTGGCCCGGTTCGAAAGAGGCCATGATCGACAAGCACGAGGCTGCTGCCCACGAGGCAAAGAAGCAGGGGGCGCAGGTGATGTGCTTTCAAGAGCTCTTCTACGGGCCGTATTTCTGTCAGGTCCAGGATGCCGAGTACTACTCGTACACCGAGTACATCCCCGACGGCCCCACCACGAAGCGCTTCCAAAGTGTCGCAAAGGAACTTGGCATGGTGCTTGTGCTGCCCATGTACGAAGTGGTGCAGCCCGGTGTGTACTACAACACTGCCGCCGTCATCGACGCTGACGGCACGTACCTCGGCAAGTACCGCAAGCAGCACATCCCGCAGGTGAAGGGCTTCTGGGAGAAGTTCTATTTCAAGCCAGGCACCGGTGGGTACCCCGTCTTCCAGACCGCGGTGGGCAAGGTCGGTGTCTACATCTGTTACGACCGCCACTTCCCCGAGGGCTGGCGAGCGCTCGGCGTGAACGGCGCCGAAATCGTCTTCAACCCATCGGCCACGCACCGCGGACTCTCCGAGTATCTCTGGCGCATCGAACAGCCGGCGTCGGCGGTCGCCAACATGTATTACGTCGGCGCAATCAACCGCGTCGGCATCGAGCCACTGGGCGAGAACGACTTTTACGGCCAGTCGTACTTCGTCGATCCCGAGGGCAAGTTCGTCGGTGAAGTCGGCGACCCGTACAAGCCCGAACTGATCGTGCGCGACCTCGACATGGACAAAATCAAACAGGTCCGCGACCGCTGGGCGTTCTACCGGGACCGCCGTCCCGACGCCTACGACGACTTGATCGAAAGCCGCCTCGGCGGCTGAACAAACAGGGGGAACCATGGCACGCACACTCATCGTCAACGGAACCATCATCAGCCCAACCGGCCTGAGTGCCGGTGACGTCCTCGTCGAGGGCGAAACCATTGCAGCAATCTTCCAGCCCGGCCAGGTTGCGGCGCTCGGTGTCACCGCGGATCGCACCATCGACGCGAAGGGCAAGTACATCATTCCGGGCGGCATCGACGTTCACACCCACATGGAACTGCCCTTCGGTGGTACGGAGGCGTCCGACACGTTCGAGACCGGCAGCAATGCTGCGGCATGGGGTGGCGTCACGACCATCGTCGACATGGCGTTGCAGCGCTACGGCGAAAACGTGCAGGACGGCCTGGCCACATGGCACCGCAAGGCCGAAGGAAATTGTTCCATCGACTACGCGTTCCACCAGATCATCGGTGGCATCGACGAGCAATCACTGAAGGACATGACCTACCTCGTCGAACACGAGGGCGTCACGTCGTTCAAGTTGTTCATGGCGTACCCGGGCGTTTTCTACAGCGACGACGGCCAGATCCTCCGTGCGATGCAAACCGCAAGTGAGAACGGTGCCGTCATCATGATGCACGCCGAAAACGGCATCGCCATCGACGTGTTGGTGGCCCAACATCTCGCTCGCCGCGAGACCGACCCCAAGTACCACTCGATCAGCCGACCGAGCCTTCTCGAAGGCGAAGCAACCCACCGGGCAATCGTCTTGTCGAAGGTCGCAGGCAATGTTCCGCTGTACATCGTGCACATGTCGGCAGCCGAGGCCCTCGACGAAGTGGCGCAGGCCCAGAACGAGGGCCTCAATGTCTTCGCCGAAACCTGCCCGCAGTACCTCTACATGACACTCGAAGACCACCTCGCCCAGCCGGGCTTCGAAGGTGCGAAGTACGTGTGCAGCCCGCCCATCCGCTCGAAGCACGACCACAGGCACCACCAAAAGGACCTGTGGAAGGGCCTGCGGATGAACGAACTCGCGATCGTGTCCACCGACCACTGCCCTTTCTGCATGAAGGACCAGAAGGAACTCGGCATGGGCGACTTCTCCAAGATTCCGAACGGCATCGCCGGGGTCGAGCACCGGATGGAACTGATCTACCAGGGCGTCGTGCTCGGAGAGATCAGTCTCGAACGTTGGGTCGAAACCTGCTGCACCACACCGGCGCGCATGTTCGGTATGTACCCGAAGAAGGGCATCATCGCGCCCGGCTCCGATGCCGACATCGTGATCTGGGAC
>CAZVPL010000024.1:0-21351 GCA_964629075.1 uncultured Bifidobacterium sp.
GTGTCGGAGAAACCGTTCAGGATGAGCTCTCCGGCGATGACGAAGAGGAACCACCACCAAAAGTCGCTGCGACGTGCACGCGTGCGAAAGTTGAGGTAGTTGATGAATCCGGTCTTGACGGCAACGACGATCGGCATACCAACAACCGTACCTACCAATTGGCGGGCGACATCGCCTTTAGCGAGCAACATCGCCTTTAGCGAGCAACAAAGTATTTGGCGCGCGGGTGGTGGCAGATGATGGCCGAAGTCGTTTGCTCGGGCTGGTACTGCCATCCGGTCTCCTCGTTCACGACGATGCCGAGACGACCTGCTTCGAGAAGATTCGCCACGGTTGCGTTGTCTTCGAGGTCGGGGCATGCGGGGTAGCCCCATGAGTAGCGCCCGCCGCGGTATTGCTGGCGGAAGAGACCGTGCAGGCTGGGACCGTCTTCTTCGACGAAGCCCCACTCGGTGCGGATGCGGTGGTGCCAGTACTCGGCGAGCGCCTCGGCCATTTCGACCCCGAGACCGTGGAGCACCAGGTAGTCCTGGTACTTGTTCGCGGCGAAGAGTTCGGCTGCGCGGTCGCTGACGGCCTGACCCATCGTGACGATGTGGAAGGCGGCATAGTCGGCCTCGCCCGATTCGACGCTGCGGAAAAAGTCGGCGATGCACAGGAACGGTTCCTCGTTCTGGCGCGGGTAGTGGAAGCGGGCTCGTTCGGTGGTGCGTGTGTCGTCTGTCCACACGACAAGGTCGTCGCCGTCACCGTTCACGGGGAAGTAGCCGTACACAACCTGCGGCACGAGGACACCGGTGGCCTTCGCCGTCGCGAGTTGCTCGCGCAGAATGGGCCTGATGCGTGCCTTGAAGTCGTCGTCGGACTCGCCTGTCTCGGGGCGGAACTGCCACTGGTTGCGGAAGAGCGCGGTTTCGTTGATGTAGGCGGCGATCTCGTCGATGCCGATGCCCTTCACGACCTTCGAGCCGAGGAAAGGGGGCGTGAAGACGTGATTGTCGACGGCGACCTCGGGAGAACGCTTCGGGAGGTCGACCGCGACCCGCTCGGTCTTCGTTCGCTCGGGTAACACGCGGCCACTCGGTGTGCGACCGAATTCCGGGTCGTTGACCCCGGAGCGTTTCATCTCCATCAACTTGTCGAGGGTGTTGAGTCCTTCGAACGCGTCACGGCCGTAGAACACGCGACCCTGGTACACCTCGCGCAGGTCTTTCTCCACGTAGGTGCGTGTGAGTGCCGCACCACCCAGCAGAACGGGCAGGTCGGCCATGCCGACGTTGTTCAGCTCTTCCAAGTTCTCGCGCATGATGAGCGTGCTCTTCACCAAAAGCCCGCTCATGCCCAAAGCGTCGGCGTTCACTTCCTTGACCTTTGCGATCATGTCGGCGATCGCAACCTTGATTCCGATGTTGTGCACCTCGTAGCCGTTGTTGGTGCAGATGATGTCGACCAGATTCTTGCCGATGTCGTGCACGTCGCCCTTCACGGTGGCGAGAACGAGACGGCCCTTCGAGGTTTGGCCCTCGACCTTTTCCATGTGTGGTTCCAGGTGTGCGACGGCGGTCTTCATCGTCTCGGCGCTCTGCAGAACGAAGGGCAGCTGCATCTGGCCCGAGCCGAACAGTTCACCGACGACCTTCATACCGTCGAGGAGGATGTCGTTGATGATCGTGAGCGGGGCAATGCCCTGAGTCATTGCCGCGTCGAGGTCGTCGGTCAGGCCGTCGCGTTCGGCATCGATGATGCGTTGCTTCAGGCGGCGGTCGAGAGGCCAGTCGGTGCGGTCTTCCTTCACCGCGGCGACCGACTGCACGTCTTCGAACATCGTGAGGAGAGCGGTGAGGGCGTCTTGCCCCTCGTAGGGCTGATCCCAGATGAGGGCGTTGCACGCCGCCTTCTGGTGGTCGGGAATGCGCGAGAGCGGAAGAATCTTGCTGGCGTGCACGATGGCCGAATCGAGACCGGCCTCGACGCATTCGGCGAGAAAGACCGAGTTCAGTACTTGGCGAAGCGCCGGTTTCAGCCCGAAGCTCACGTTGCTGACGCCGAGCGTCGTGAACGCGCCCGGGATCTCGCTCTTGATGCGGCGGATGGCCTCGATCGTTGCGATGCCGTCGCGGCGCAGGTCGGCATCACCGGTGCCGAGAGGGAACGTGAGTGCGTCGAAGATGAGGTCGCTGGCGCGCAACCCGTAACGCTCGGTGGCGATCGTGTGCAGACGATGGGCGACTTCCATCTTCCACTCGACGTCGCGGGCCTGACCGCGTTCGTCGATGAGAAGACACACGGCCGCGCAGCCGTAGTCGCGCGCGAGGCTGAAGACGCGGTCGAGGCGGCTGCCCGGTTCTTCGCCATCCTCGAGGTTCGCCGAGTTGAGAACGGCACGGCCACCGTTGTGGCGCAGCGCGGCCTCCATCACTTCGGGTTCCGTGGAGTCGAGAACGAGGGGAACGCTCACCTGTGAGGCAAAGCGACTGGCGATCTCGTCCATGTCGATGGCGCCGTTGCGACCGACGTAGTCGACACAGACGTCGATGACGTGTGCGCCCTCGCGCACTTGGTCGCTGCCCATCTTCGTGCAGCCGTCCCAGTCGCCGGCGAGCATGAGGTCGCGAAACGCCTTGGACCCGTTGGTGTTGGTGCGCTCGCCGATGATGAGGAACGAGTTGTCCTGACGAATTGGCACGGGGGAGTACAGCGAGGTGAGTGATGGTTCGAGTATTGGAGTGCGCTTGGCGGGTGTCACGTTGCGCACCGCCTCGACGACCTGCCGTAGGTGTTCGGGTGTCGTGCCGCAACAACCACCAACGACGGTGATGCCGAGGTCTTCCACGTGGTGACGATGGAACGATGCCAGTTCGGCCGGGGTGAGGTCGTAGTGGGTACGGCCGTCGACAACGCTCGGCAGGCCGGCGTTCGGGAGAACCGAGATCGGAATCGGCGAGTGCTGCGAGAGGTGACGCAGGTGTTCTTGCATTTCGGCGGGGCCGGTGGCGCAGTTGATGCCGATGACGTCGGGGCGCATCGCCTCGAGTGCCACGAGCGCGGCGCCGATTTCGGTGCCGACGAGCATGCGACCCGTTGTTTCCATGGTGACCTGCACCTGAATGGGCACTTCGCGGCCGACGATCTTCATTGCCTTGCGGCAGGCCTGCATCGCGGCCTTGATCTGCAGAAGGTCCATGCACGTTTCGATGAGGAAGAGATCGCTGCCGCCATCGAGGAGACCGCGGGCCTGCTCGACGTACGAGTCGTGCAGTTCCGTGAACCCGATATGGCCGAGGCTCGGCAACTTCGTGCCGGGTCCGATGGAACCCGCGACGAACCGACTGCGACCGTCGGCTTCGAATCCGCTGGCGACTTCGCGGGCCAGGCTGGCTGCGGCGACATTCAGTTCGTACGCGCGCTCCGGGATGTCGTATTCGGTGAGGACCGTGGAGAACGACCCGAACGATGCGGTCTCGATGGCGTCGACGCCGACCGAAAGGAACGCCTCGTGCATCGAACGGATGACGTCGGGTCGCGTGAGGCAGAGCATTTCGTTGCAACCCTCGAGAGACGGTCCACCAAAATCGTCGGGCCCGAGGTCGAGTCCCTGGACGAAGGTTCCGAAGGCCCCGTCGAAGACGATGACGCGTTCGTTGACGGCTTCGAGATAGGTCTGACGTGCCATGAGACTCACAAGTTATCCGCACAGGATCGGGCTGGATCGTGCTTTGCGAACTAGCGTTCCGGTCACATGACACGCCAGCCGATCTACACACGCGACGGAGACGACGGCACGACCGGTCTCTTCTACGGCGGGCGGGTGCCGAAGGACTCTGAACTGCCCCGTGCGTACGGCACCGTCGACGAGGCGCAGGCCGTGCTCGGTCTGGCGCGCAGCGCTGCTGCGGGCAACACGGGCGACGCGCGTTCGGCCGAAGTCGTGAAGATGCTCGAACCCTTCATGCGCGACCTTTGGGTGTTGATGGCCGAGCTCGCGACACTTCCCGAAAACCGCCACAAGTTGGTGCCCGGTCAATCGTGCGTGTCGCCCGACATGGTCGAGCGCATGGAAACCCTCATCGACCTTCTCGACACCCAGTTCGATCCGCCGACCGAGTTCGTCGTGCCCGGCGAGCACCCCGTTTCGGCCTGGCTCGACCTCGCACGCACGGTGGTGCGTCGCGCCGAACGCCATTCGGTTGCTGCGGCCCCGTCACCCTCGCAGGTCGTGCCGTACCTCAACCGCCTCTCCGATCTGTTGTGGACCATGGCGCGTTGGCAAGAGGGCAAGAGCAAGCCGGTGCGCGAGGTTTCATAGCGAGCGCGCTTTCACAGTTCACGATTTTCGTAGACTGCTCGCGTGAGCATCACCTTCAAGGTTTCCCGATCCTCGTCCACCGCCGAAGCAGTTGGCGTCGTCGTCGCATCCGACGGTCCCGTGCCGACCGAGCTTGGTCTCAATCGCAAGCAACTCTCGGCTCGCGGCTTCGATGCGAAGGCTGGTCAAACTCTCGTGCTGCACGGACTACGCGGGTCGCGCGTGGTGGTCGCAGTCGGTATCGGCGATCCACGGAAGTTCGGACCCACCGAGGCGCGCAACACCGCGGCGGCACTCGCGCGTGCGGTGTCGAAGTCGTCGTCGGTGTCGACCGGGCTTGCCGATGCCGGCACGGGTAATCGCGCGCAGATCGCTCAGGCGGTTGTCGAGGGCTTCAGGCTTGCGACGCATCGTTACACCGATCTGAAGAACGACAAGTCATCGGTGTCGAAGATCGATTCGGTCGTACTCACGTGTTCGTCGAAGTCGGCAGCTGCGGTGCGCAACGGCGTCGCGCGCGGAACCACGGTGGCCGACGCCGTGTGCATGGCGCGCGATCTTGCCAACATGCCACCCGCGTATCTGACCGCGCGCATGATGGCCGAACGTGCCGTCGCGATCGGCCAGGCAACCGGTCTCGATGTGAAGGTGTACGACCGTGATCAGCTCGCCAACATGGGTTGTGGCGGCATCCTGGGGGTCAACAAGGGCAGCGTCGAGCCACCGCGCATGGTGAAGCTCGTCTACACGCCGAAGTCGGGTGCAAAGCTCATCAAGGGTCGCAAGGGCCACGTGGTTCTCGTCGGCAAGGGCGTGATGTACGACTCGGGTGGCATATCGCTCAAGCCCTCTGATCCGTCGCACGCGGTGATGAAGATGGACATGTCGGGTGCCGCCGCCGTTCTTGCGACGATGAGCACACTCGCCGCCCTGAACTGCAAGGTGCAGGTCACGGCCTACCTCATGTGCACCGACAACATGCCGTCGGGCTCGGCGCTGAAGCTTGGCGACGTGCTCACGATGCGCAACGGCAAGACCGTCGAGATCCACAACACCGATGCCGAGGGTCGTCTCATCCTTGCCGATGGATTGTCGTTGGCCGCCGAGTCGAAACCGCACGCCATCATCGACATCGCCACGTTGACTGGTGCCTGCATTGTGGCGCTGGGCGAGAAAGTCGCCGGTGTCCTTGGCAACAACGACGCCCTGGTCGACCAACTCCGCAAGGCGTCGTCGCGTGTCGACGAACCCATCTGGCCGCTTCCGCTCGTGAAGGAATACCGCAAGCTTCTCGACTCGACCGTTGCCGACATGCGCAACATCGGTGGGCCATACGGCGGCAGCATCACCGCGGCAGTGTTCCTCAACGAATTCGTGGGCGACACTCCCTGGGCACATCTCGACATCGCCGGCCCGATGAAGGTCGATGGCGACGATGGCTGGATGCAAAAGGGTGCCACGGCATTCGGGACCCGTCTTCTCATCGACACCGTCTGCAATTTCACCGCCGTCTAGGCGATGAACACAGCCGTCTAGGCGGTGTAGTTGCCGTGGGCGTCGCGTAGGTAACGCGGCAGGCGAGACAGGTAACGATCGGAAAGCAGCGGCACACGTGTGCGCACCGCGAGACCGTCTGCATACGTCTGCGCCAACCCGAAAATGGTGAGACGATCAATCGCGCGTGTGAATGGCGACTCGTGCCCGGGGCGAAAAGAGGTGCCCAAAGCTTGGGCGGTCTCCGACAAGTCGAGCTCGTAGCCCTCGGGGAAATGATCGAACCCCGAGACGAGGCGCCTCAACAGCCATGTCGCGGTCGGGCCGAGTATTCCCAGCCAGAACTGTTCGACGTAGTCGCTTCGGGCGGGAAAACCGCTCGAATCGAAGATCGGGTCCGACCACGGATACACGGCGATGGTTTCGTTGTTCGTTTGGATGGTGAGCGTCATGTCCCCATGTGTGCGAAAAGACTGAGGTTCGCGACAGCCGTAATATCGGCAGCGATGGCCAGCAACCGGGTCGATACCCTCGTCGAACAACTCACGCTCGAAGAAGCGGTCACGCTTCTCGCGGGTCACGACGCGTGGCATACCGCACCGATTGAACGACTCGGCATTCCGCGGATGCGGGTCAGCGACGGGCCGGCCGGGGTTCGCGGTACTCGTTTCGGTGGGGTGCCGTCGCTCAACGTGCCCTGCGGGTCGTCACTGGCCGCCACCTGGGATGTCGAGCTCGTGCGTGCGATCGGCGAACTGCTCGGTCGAGAACTGCATCACAAGGGTGCGCGAGTGCACCTGGCGCCGACGGTGAACCTGCACCGCACCCCGGTGGGTGGACGGAACTTCGAGTCGATGGGTGAGGACCCCCACCTCACCGCTGAAATGGCCGTTGCCTACGTGCAGGGGGTGCAGTCACAGGGTGTTGCGAGCTGCATCAAACACTTCGTGTGCAACGACACCGAGTTCGAGCGCATGTCGATCGATTCACAGGTCGACATGCGCACACTGCGCGAGATCTATTTGGTTCCCTTCGAGCGTGCCGTTCGTGATGCGGGTGTGTTGTCGGTGATGTCGGCGTACAACAAGGTGAACGGGCTGCACGCGGCAGACCACGGATGGCTGCTCACGCAAGTGCTGCGCGAGGAGTGGGGTTTCGATGGTGTGGTGATGAGCGACTGGTTCGGGTCGCATTCGACCGTCGAGGGTGTCGTTGCCGGCCTCGACCTCGAGATGCCGGGACCCACGCGACACCGTGGCGACAAATTGGTCGGCGCCGTGCGCGAAGGTCTGGTCACCGAAGCCGAAGTGCGCAGGTCGGTACGGAATCTCCTCGCCGTCATGGAACGCGTCGGTGCGCTCGACGCCGAGCCCGGGCCCGAAACAACGAATGACCACCGCGACGATCGGGCACTCATCCGGCACGCATCGGGGCGCGGCATGGTGCTGCTGCGAAACTCGACCGACAAGACGGGAACACGTCCTCTGCCGCTCGTGGTTCGACCGGGCGCGAGAGTCGCGATCATCGGGCCGAATGCGCAGACTTGCCGCGCTCTCGGTGGTGGCAGTGCCCTGGTCACGCCCACCCACGTTTCGCATCCGCTCGACGCGTTGTGCGCACGCCTCGAACCGAAGGGCGTTCTTGTTCGGCATGCGGCGGGCTGCGACATCAACAAGAGGGTGCCGGAGATCGATGCGTCGATGATCGCAAACCTCGCGCTCGACATCTTCGCGACACCGGACGACCTCGACGATCCGTCGGCGTCACCCATCCGCACGTCACGACCACCAACGACACAAATTTTCTGGACTCGCGATCCGGGTCGTCGTGCGGGCACCGGTCTCGCATTTGGTGCGCGGCTCGCATTCGACTTCACCCCCGACGTCACCGCTTCGTGGGATGTCGGCATCGAAACGGTGGGCGACGCGCGGGTTTTCGTCGACGGTGCACTCATAGTCGACAACTGCGGTGCGCCGAAAGGGGGCTCGTTCTTCGGAACGGGCAGGGTTGAGATGCGTGGATCAGTCGCGCTCGTCGCAGGCCGCAGTCACCATGTGGTGGTCGAACTTCGCCAATCCGCCGAGGCGTCCAGTGTGGGCGGTATCAACCTGGGTATGCGGGCACCCCTCCCTGCCGACATGGTGGGCGAGGCTGCGTTGCTTGCTGCGCGCAGTGACGTGTCGATCGTCGTCGTCGGAACCAACGAAGACTGGGAATCCGAGGGCTGGGATCGCGTCGACATCGATTTACCGGGCGAGCAGAATCGCTTGATCAGCGAGGTCGCGCGGGTGAGTCCCACGACGATCGTGGTCGTGAATGCCGGCTCACCCGTGGCAATGCCGTGGCTCGACGAAGTCGATGCCGTCGTGTTCACGTGGTTCGGCGGCCAGGAAATGGGCGAGGCGCTCGTCGACGTGCTGCTGGGTGACGTCGAGCCACAGGGGCGCCTTCCGGTCACCTTCCCGCGACACATGGACGACACGCCGGCGAGCGAGTTTCACCCCGGCCGGGGCGGCGTCGCGCCGTACCGCGAGGGTCGTCTCGTCGGCTACCGCCACTTCGACACGGTCGGTCGAACACCACTCTTTCCCTTCGGCTTCGGTCTGGGTTATGCCGACGTCACTGTCGTCGGCGCAGATCTCATCGACGACTTCACGATTGAGGTGTCACTCGCCAACGCGAGCGATCGCGATGGCGTGCAGATCGTGCAGGTGTACGCACATGTCATCGACCGCACGAGTCTCGACCGCGACGAACCCGACCAGAAGCTCGTCGGCTTCGCGCGGGTCGAGGTGCCCGCGGGTGGATCGGCGAATGCGGTTGTCCGGCTCGATCCCGATGCGTATCGATTCTGGGATACGGCGGTTGATGCGTGGGCGCAGCGAACCGGTGCCGTTGAACTGCGTGTCGCTACCTCGTCGCGTCACGTCACGCATCGCGTGATTCGCGAGGAAGTCGTATGAGCGAATCGAACATTGCCGACGCGCATGAACTCGTGTCGTCGGCACGACGAATCACGGTGCTCACTGGCGCGGGAATTTCCACGAACTCTGGCATTCCCGATTTCCGCGGCCCGAACGGACTGTGGACGAAGAATCCGAAGGCAGAGAAGATGGCGACCCTCCGCCATTACCTCGACGACCCCGAAGTGCGCGAGATCGCATGGCAGAGCCGTGTTCATTCACCGGCGTGGACGGCACAACCCAACGACGGTCACTTGGCATTGGTCGACCTCGAGCGTCAGGGCCGTCTGCATGCGCTCGTAACACAGAACATCGACGAACTTCACCAGCGGGCGGGCAACGACCCTGATCGCGTGATCGAAGTGCACGGAACGATGTTCCGCAGTGTGTGTTGGTCGTGCGGCGACACGTTGCCGATGCAGGTGACGCTTGAACGGGTGCGTGCCGGCGAGACCGACCCGCCGTGTCGACTGTGTGGGGGAGTGCTGAAGAGCGACACCATCTCTTTTGGCCAGGCGTTGGTACCTGAGGTCATCACTCGGGCGATGGCGGCAAGCGAGGCCTGCGACCTGTTGCTGGCTGTGGGCTCGACTTTGTCGGTGTTCCCGGCGGCCAATGCCGTGCCGCGGGCGAAGGCGGCGGGTGCCAAGGTCGTCATCGTGAACGGCGGGCCGACAGAGATGGACCGCCTTGCCGACGCGGTTGTCAATGCCGACATCAGCGAGGTGCTGCCGGCACTCGTTCGTCCGCCCGGCTGAGCGCGGCGGAATTCCCGACCGAATCGGTAGGCTTTTGCCATGGCCAGTTTCCGTGACCTTTTGTCCCAGGCGAAGGCGTCCATCACCGAGATCGATACGAACGAGGCGCAGCGTCGCATCACTGCCGGTGGAGTGGTCGTTCTCGACGTGCGTGAACCCGACGAGTTCGAACAAGGTGCGCTCGCCGGAGTGTTGCACATTCCGCGTGGTCACCTCGAGGCACAGATCGAAGGCCGCATCACCGACAAGTCGATGCCCGTCATCGTGTACTGCGCGGGTGGCGTTCGCAGTGCGTTCGCGGCAAAGACGTTGGCAGAGTTGGGATACACCGACGTGGTGTCGATGGACGGTGGTTTTGGACGCTGGAAAGACGAAGGCAAACCGTGGAAGACCCCGGTTTCGCTGACGGCCGATCAAAAGAACCGGTACCAGCGTCACCTGTTGTTGCCGGAAGTTGGTGTCGAGGGCCAGGCCAAGCTGCTCGGCTCGAAAGTTTTGATGCTCGGTGCCGGCGGCCTGGGTTCTCCCGCAGCCTTGTACCTCGCGGCCGCGGGCGTCGGCACCATCGGCATCGTCGACATGGACGTGGTTGATGCATCGAACCTGCAGCGCCAAATTCTCCACAATCTCGATCGTGTCGGTGACCGCAAGGTCGACTCGGCGAAAAAGACGCTGACGCTCATCAACCCCGACGTCAACGTCGTCACGTACGACACGCGTCTCGATGCCAGCAACATCATGGACATCATCGCCGGGTACGACGTCATCGTCGATGGCGCCGACAACTTCCCCAGCCGATACTTGTTGAACGATGCCAGCGTGAAGCTGGGCATTCCCGTCGTGCACGGTTCAATTTTTCGCTTTGAAGGAATGGTCAGCGTGTTCCACCCGCTGCGCGGGCCGACGTACCGCGACATGGTTCCCGAGCCGCCGCCGGCCGAACTAGCGCCGTCGTGCGCCGAAGCAGGTGTTCTCGGTGTGTTGCCCGGCATCGTCGGGTCGATCCAGGCACTCGAGACGATCAAGTTGTTGCTTGACCTCGGTGATTCGCTGATCGGTCGCGTACTCGCCGTCGACACCACCGAGATGGTGTTCCGCACGTTCAAGTTGCGCACCGATCCCACCAACCCGGTGACGTACGACAACCGCGACCGCATTCAAGTCAAGGACCTCGAGGGTCTCTGCGGTCCGCAAATGTCGCACTAGACACGTCCGGGTAGCCGCGGCCCTTCGGGCCCGCTCATTTAGGCTGGCGGGGTGCCACCTTCCCCCCGACACGTCGCGATTGTCGGTGCCGGTTTTTCCGGTGCCGTCATGGCCCGCGAGCTCGCCGAGGCCGGTCATCGTGTCGAAGTGTTCGACTCGCGAACACACGTCGCGGGCAACTGCCACACCGAACGCCAAGAGGGCGACGTCATGGTCCACGTGTACGGGCCCCACATCTTCCACACCGCGCACGAACACGTCTGGCAGTACATCAACCGCTTCGGGGTGATGATGCCCTACAACCACAGGGTGAAGGCAACGACCCAAGGTCGGGTGTTTTCTCTCCCCGTCAACCTCCTCACGATCAACCAGTTCTTCGGCACCACCCTCACGCCTGTCGAGGCCGAGGCGTTCATCGCCTCCAAGGCCGACACCTCAATCACCAGTCCGCAGACGTTTCGCGAGCAAGGTCTCCGGTTCGTCGGGCCCGACCTCTATGCGGCGTTCTTCGACGGCTACACGCGCAAGCAGTGGGGTGTCGACCCCGATGAACTGCCCGCATCGATCCTTGCCCGACTGCCCGTGCGCTTCAACTACGAAGATTCGTATTTCAACCATCCGTACCAGGCGATTCCGCGTGACGGCTACACGCCGATCGTCGCCAACATTCTCGATCATCCGTCGATTTCCGTGACGCTCGGTGTTGCGAAGTCGCGCACCGAACTCACCGGCTTCGACCACGTCGTGTGGAGCGGCCCGATCGATGCGTACTTCGGTTTCGAACACGGGCGGCTGGGCTACCGCACCCTCGACTTCGACAAGAAGGTGCACGAGGGAGACTTCCAGGGTTGTCCCGTCATGAACTATTGCGACGCCGAAGTGCCGTACACGCGAATCACCGAACACAAGCACTTTGCCCCGTGGGAGTCGCACGATCGCACGGTGACGTACCACGAATACAGCCGGCTTTGCGGGCCCGACGATGTTCCGTACTACCCGATTCGGTTGGTGAAGGAAAAGGACCAGTTGCGGAGTTACGTCGACATGGTGTCGGCGCTTCGCAACGTCACGTTCGTCGGCCGTCTGGGGACGTATCGTTACCTCGACATGGACGTCACGATCCACGAAGCCCTCGGAGCGGCGCGAGCGCTGCTCGACGCATGGGGCGCCGGGCGCGACGCTGCTCCGTTCTCGGTGGATCCGTTGTGACCTGGAGCCCGCCGTTTCCCGAAACTCACCTGCTGCAGCGCATTCTGCCTGCATCGGCCGACGTACTCGAGCCGCCGCTCTATGTGCGACCGGGCGAGGGGAGCGAGTCGTACGACACCTACTTCGGTGTCTTCCACGCGGCGAGATGGCGTCGCAAGACGTCGGTGGGTGAACTGCACGTGGCCGTCGAGGTCGATGGTCCTGCCGAAGTTGAAGTCCTCGGCGTCAAGCGCATGAGCGAAAAAGTGGTCGAGTCCGCGCGAGTGTCGTCCGCCGGAACGGTCTCGATTCGCCTCGTCGAGTTGTCCGAAACGAACATCGATTCGTACTACGTGCGGGTGCGTCATGCGCGTTTGGTCCGGGGCGGTTGGTATGCGGCAAATGCGCCCTTGCGCGATGTTCGCCTGAACGCCTGTATCACCACGTTCAACCGGCAGCCCTACGTCACGGCAAACGTCGAACGCTTGCGTCGACTCGGTCGCGAGGTGCCTTCACTCGGCGAGGCGTTCCGGGTGACCATCGTCGACAACGGTCGGAACCTCGAGCTGCCGGCGGGTGACGGGGTGTCGGTGCGTGTCATCCCGAATCCGAACCTCGGTGGTGCGGGTGGTTTTGCGCGCGGTCTCATGCACGCGCGCCACGACGGATGGACGACACACGTGTTGTTCATGGACGACGACATCACGATGGAAGTCGAGTCCGTCGTGCGCGCCATCGCATTGTTCCGCTACGCCACCGACCCGCGGCTGTGCGTCCACGGTGCAATGATCTCCGAGGAAATTCCCTGGATGCAGTTCGAGGCCGGGTCGCACTATGCCTGGCGCTACACGTATCCGTTGCGTGCGGTGGGTCGCGAAGACGACCTGCGCGACCGCATCACGGTTCTTGCCGACGAGCCGGAATCCGAGTTCGAGTACACCGCATGGTGGTTCACTGCGTTCCCCATTGCGGTGGGTAAGGACAACCCGTTGCCCGTGTTCGTGCGCGGCGACGACGTTGCGTTCGGGTTGATGCACACCGGTGAACACACCATCACGATGAAAGGTGTGGCGGTGTGGCACGCGGACTTCGCGCTGAAGAACGGCCCGATGACTTTGTATTACGAGACGCGCAACATGTTGCTCATCGAGACGCTCGTGTACGACAAGCACCGTTGGTACCACACCGCGTACCGAACGCTGTCGTTCGGTTTCCGCAACCTGTTCTCGCTTCGTTATGCCAGTCTCGAATACATGTTGAAGGGTCTCGACCATTATCTCGAGGGCCCCGATTTCTGGCGCAAAGTCGATCATTCGGCGATGCACGACGAAGTGCGCACGTGTCCCGAAGAAAAGGCTGCCGGGCTGCCGCCCGACCTTGCGGCGCTGCAGGTACCCGCGGGGATTCCCAAGCCCATCCGCCTTCTTGGTTTTGTTGCTGCGGTTCCACTGGTGGGCGGGTACATCCTGCCCAAGTGGATGCTGCGCAAGCGCACGACGGTCGCGCCGATCAATTCGCGCGCGGTCGGTCTCGCCACGCGCAGTACGAAGCTGCTCCACCGCCATCCGCGTCTCGACGAGGGGTACGTCCTCGAGCGTGATGCCGCGCGTTTCTGGGCCGACATGCGTGCGCTTCGCTCCAGCCTCATGCGACTGCGACGCGAATACCCACGCTTGAAGCGCGAGTACCGTGAGTATTACGCCGAGATGGTCAGTGACGAATCGTGGTGTCGACTGTTTGGAATCAGCCAGTCTGAGCTGAAGTCGTCATCAACGCCAACCAAGTAGGCCGATTCACGACGCCGCTCGGGCGTAGGTTCATCCGACGTTGAAACTCGCGAAGGTGGTTCCGGGTGGTCGTGTCGAATATGCCCGTTGCGGCGAGGTTGACCTTCATCACTCTTGCAAGGGATGCCTGCACCGTCTTCATCGACGCGTGGCGGGAGCCCGCCTTCATCACGGCCAGTGCGGGCCGGACATCGAGTCCGAGACCTTTCCACACGGCCTCGTCCGCCACTCCGTCGATGGGGAGGCCCATGAGGGTTTCGTACTTGGCAACCCTCGTGGTGGTCGCCTCGCCGTAGATTCCGTCGAGCTTGATCGCCCGCTTGCGCAACCGAAGCGCCTTGTTCAGGGCGATCTGGAGCGTGCGCACCATGTTTCCCTGGTCGTTCGGTTGCAGCGGCAGGCCGATGGTGAACTTCAGTGGTGATGGTGTGAGGGGAAGAAGACCTTGGTTGCGCAGCGTGTCGAGTTGTGTGCGCAGGAACAGCGCAAACTCGGTCTGGCCGGTTGCCGTGAGGTGGACATTGTCGTCCTTCACGTACCAGCGCCACTTCGCCGCGTCGGCCGAGTACGAGTTCCAATCGAGCACACTGACGTTCGGATACGCCAATGCGGCGTTGGCGAGCATCGCATTCATCGTTCCGTAGTCAGCTGTCTGGCGGCGGGTCGACATGTTGACGAAGATGATCCGTTGCACGCCGCGCGCAGACAGCGCAGCCACCACCTGATCGATTTCGGTGGCGTACGACAGCGACACGTCGTTGTATCCGAGTTCAATCAGCGCGATCGCCGGTGTTTGTTCGGCGGGTATGGAATTGATGATCGTAAGACCGTCGGGTTGGCCGAGGCACGCGGAGCCGACCATGCAACGACCCGTTGCGACCTGAATGTTCGTGGTGGGGTAGGCGGGCAGGACAAGGCTCTCGAACTCGGTGCGGATGCTCTCACCGACACTGTCCCCAATGAACAGCATCGACCCGACGACGGGTGCATCGGCGGCCGCGCCGTAAATGGGTGTGGTCTCGTACCACGGTGCCCGCAGGCTGAACGCCGAGCGGAATTCCCATCCCGTCAATGTCCTCGTTCCTGCGGTGCCGTTGATCGCAACGCTCGTCGCGTAGCCGTTCCAGTCACCACCGAGACCGTCGTGGGTGGTGACCACCGAAACGAGCACTCCGATCTCTGGGTACTTCTTTTCGATTGCCGACTTGGAGATGACATTGGTCCACTGCAGCTCGGCTGCATCGGCGGCCACGTCGCCGTCGTCGATGCGTACCGGAAACGTGGTACCCGCCGTACGGCCGCCATTTGATGAGGTGAACTCGGTGCGCACGACCTTGCCGGCGGCATCGCGCATGACGAAGCCCGAGGTGTCGGCGATCGCAGCGTTGGTGCGCAGATCTTCGAGAACCGTGAGTTTTCCGTCAACCTTGTCGCGCAATGCAGCACCGCCGTACACCTGGCAGTCCTGTGTGTCGCAGAGCTTGGCGTACGAGTAGCCGTTCGATGACAGGGCATACGACCGTGCGGCAACGGCTTGTGCCCGCAGGGCATTCATGCCCGCACCGTTCGCTGCATCCCCCCACGATGCGGGTGACTCGCGCGGCACCACGCCACGCAGGTATTCATCGACACGCAAAGTGTTGACGGTGCGGTTCTCGCCGTCGGTTCCATTGACGGCGGCGACGGTCCCTCGGTAGTAGCGAACACTGCCACTCGGCTCGCACAGGCCGATCATGTCGTTCGGGACGACTGCGGTTGTCGGGTCGTCGCTCAGCGTTGTCGAGAAGACCGCGCTCGTGGCCACGTCTGCCACCGGAACGAACCCGCTCTCCTCGGGAGTTCTCGCCGCCACCGGGCACTTGGGAACCGTGCTGCCCCACACCCGGTACTGCGCCACGGTGCCCGGCAGTTCGCGCGCCACGAGCGCGGCCCACTTTCGGCCGGGCACGGTGTCGTTCGCCAGCATCAGGGTCGCGTTGTCCGACAACACCGCGGTTTGGCGACCATCAAGGGTGGTGAGGCGGATCGTGATCTTGCCGCCGGGGGACAGGCCGGCATCGGTTTCGGTGAGCTGCGACAACGTCGTGCCCCCGTAATAGAAGTCGAGGATTTCCTGCCACGTCTTGTTGAATTTTGTGGCCCAGCCGAGGGAGCCGTACTGGCTCATGCCCCGTCCGTGACCAAATCCGCGGCCGTTCACGAGAATGGCGACCGGTGTTTGGCCGGCGAGCGTCTCGGCATGTGCGGGGGGCGCAACGGGAGTGATTGTCGCGCCACTGATGACGAGCGCGAGGATCAAAAGAATTCGCTTCATGTGACCGCCGTTCACCGTACCCTCCCCAAGGGTTCTCGGCGCGCCAAGGTGCAGTCTTTAGCAAGATTTGCGCCGAAAAGCTGCTCGGAGTTGTTGGGCGATGACGTCTGGCTCGTGAATCACCTGACGAAATGAGAATCGCCAAACGGTGTAGCCGAGTGACTGAAGGTATCGGTCGCGCTGGCGGTCGTTCTCGAATCGTTCACGTGTCGATCCGTGGAAGGCGAAACCATCGCATTCAGCGATGACTCGTTGTTCTCTCCAAAGAAAATCGACGCGATATGGGCCGACCTCTGCCTGAAACTCAAATGCTGGGAGGTTCCCGGTGAAGCAGAGACTGAGCATCTTGGCCTCGAGAACGCTTTCTGGTTGTTCCGTGTCGAGAGCCCAACGTTGCAGAACAGTTCGAAGAACTGAGATGCCGGGACGTCCCTGACGGGCATGGACGAAGAGCCCCCGCCACGAATGAATGATTGACAAGCGATTCTCAACCAGAAAGTGTTCGAGAACTCTTGATGTGAATGGTGGTGTCCATGCTGCTGTGTCGAGAAGCGTGCGAAAGGGTGAGGTTGCTGCAACACCTTGAGGAAACTCGGGGTTGAGATTGAGTGTGTCGGTGGGGCGATGAAGCATTGCTCCGATGATGCGACGATTGCGTGGGCGAGCCGGCGTGATGACGTGGAGCGGTGTAGTGAGAGGAATCGAGACACCGTGGAGCCACGCGGCGGTCGAGCCCCCGGCCAGCGCATTCTCGCCACTCGCCAGTACGGCGGCAGCGACGGACTGCAGCTCCGAACGTTCGGCTGAACGCACGATCGCAACCCCCGGCTGGATGGTGATCAAGTGGCCGCGTTGAATCGAGCGGCTCCACGTGGATGAGGTGAGGTGGCTGGGAACGATGCGCTCCTTGAGCAAAAGTCCGTGTTGATCTGCGTACGCGGCGAGGTGATCGAGTTTCATGCCAACGTGTGTGCGAATCGAGCCGAATCTCGGCGCGAAAGCGCGCAAAAACTGCACCTTGGGGCGCCGAGAACGCTTGTAGCGTTGGGGGGGTGAGTGAAAGCGTTCGAATTGGTCTTCTCGGGTGCGGCAACGTCGGCACGGCCTTCGTCAAGCTCGTCAACGAACGAGCGGCCGCGATCGCCGAGCGCACCGGCATCACGCTTTCCATCGCGAAGATTGCCGTCCGCGACCCAAAGGCCGACCGCGGGCTTGCACTTCCGGCCGGGGTGCTCGTCAGTGACGTGAATGCAGTCGTCGAAGACCCGAACGTCGACCTCATCGTCGAGGTGATGGGTGGTATCAGCCCCGCGCGGGAAGCAATCACCGCAGCTCTCGGAAAAGGCAAACCGGTCGTCACGGCCAACAAGGCGCTTCTCGCCGAGACCGGGGCCGAGATGTTCGGCGTCGCCGACGCAACGGGCGTCGACTTGTTGTTCGAGGCCGCAGTTGCAGGTGGCATTCCTTTCATCCGACCGCTGCGCGAGAGTCTGCGCGGCGAGCCCATCGGCCGTGTGATGGGCATCGTCAACGGCACCACGAACTTCATTCTCACGAAGATGACCGAAGAGGGCGCCGACTACGACGACGTGTTGCGTGAAGCGCAGCGTCTCGGCTTCGCCGAGGCCGACCCGACCGCCGACGTCGAGGCGTACGACGCGGCATCGAAATGCGCGATCATTGCCAGTATTGCCTTTGCGGCCGATGTTCGCGCCTCCGACGTGCACCGCGAGGGCATCACCACGGTGACCGCCGCCGACATCGCCGTGGCGCGCCGTCTCGGCTACGTCATCAAGTTGCTTGCGATCGCAGAGAGAACGGAAGGCTCGAACCAATTGTCGGTGCGCGTGCACCCTGCGATGGTTCCGGTCACCCACCCACTTGCCAGTGTGCGCGAGGCCTACAACGCCGTTTTCGTCGAAGGAGCCGCGGTCGGCTCGCTCATGTTCTACGGCCGCGGCGCGGGCGGCGACCCCACGGCCAGCGCGGTCCTTGGTGATGTGATCGACGCCGCCATCAACCTGAAGAAAGGCACCCACGCGACACTCGGTACCTTCGCCCGGCCCACCTTCACGCCCATTGACGACACGACGAGCGAGTACCTGTTGCCCCTCGAAGTCGTCGACCAGCCGGGGGTCCTGCACGCCATCACGGGAGTCTTCGCCAAGCACGGCGTCAGCATCCGTGCAGCAGAACAAGTGGGGATCGGTGAAAATGCGCGACTCGTCTTCATCACGCACTCGGCGCGTGAGGCCTCGGTTCAGCAGTGTCTTGCAGACTTCGCCGGACTCGGCGTCGTGAAGAACGCCGACGGTTTCATTCGCGTCGTCGGTCGATAGGTCATCGCGTGCGCTACGTCTCGACGCGCGGCTCTGCGCCCGTTCTGGGGTTCGCCGACACGGTGCTTGCCGGTCTCGCGACCGACGGTGGTTTGTACATTCCGGAAACCTGGCCCGCCGCGCCCGAACACATCAGTGCCGACTACCCGACCTTGGCCGCCGGTGTGATGGCGCCCTACATCGGCGACGAAATCAGTGCGACCGACCTCGCCACATTGTGTTCCGGGGCATATTCGACGTTCCGTGATCCGCGCGTGACGCCGCTCGTTCCGCTGGAACAGGGGCACTGGATGCTCGAGCTGTTCCACGGTCCGACCCTCGCCTTCAAGGACGTCGCGCTGCAGTTCCTCGGCAAGTTGTTCGATCACCTGCTCGAAGAGCGCGACGAACGCATCACGATCGTCGGTGCCACCAGCGGCGATACGGGCAGTGCGGCAATCGACGGAGTGAAGAACTGCTCGCGGGTGAAGATTGTCATCCTGTATCCGCACGGTCGCGTCAGCGACGTGCAGCGGCGGCAGATGACCACCGTCAACTCGCCCAACGTGAAGACCCTCGCGGTCGACGGAACATTCGACGACTGCCAGGATCTCGTGAAGGCGATGTTCAACCACGCCGAGTTCCGCGACCGTCACCGATTGTCGGCGGTGAATTCCATCAACTGGGCGCGCATCATGGCGCAGGTCGTCTACTACTTCTCGGCCATTCAGCAAGTGGCGGCCAACGGCGAGTCGATCAACAACGGTGTCTCGTTCAGTGTGCCGACGGGCAACTTCGGCAATGTCTTGTCCGGTTGGATCGCGCGTCAGATGGGCGCACCCATTCGCCATCTCGTCGTCGGCTCGAATTCCAACGACATCCTGACGAGATTCTTCGAAACGCAGGAGATGCGTGCGCGCGACGTGGTGCCCACTCTCAGTCCGAGCATGGACATCCAGGTGTCGTCGAATTTCGAACGCTTGCTCTTCGAGATGAACGGCCGCGACGGGGGGCTCACGACCGAACAACTGCAACGGTTCCGCACCGCCGGCGCGTTCGCGGTCGAGCCCGATCAGTATGCAAAGTGGCTCGCTCCGGTGTTCCGTGCCGCGCGCTGCGATGACGAACAGACAACCGCGATGATCAAGGATGTCTTCGAATCGACGGGCCAGATGATCGACCCGCACACTGCCGTGGGCGTGCTGGGTGGTCGGACCTTCCAGGAAGACGGCGTGCCGATGGTGACCCTGGCGACGGCGCACGCGGCGAAGTTCCCCGACGCAGTTGAACGCGCAACCGGCAAACGTCCCGAGTTGCCGGCCCACATGGCCGATCTTTTCGACCGACCGGAATGGGTCACGCGGGTCGCCAACGACCTTGCGGCGGTCGAGGCCGAGGTCGCCTCGGTCTCGGGCTTGTAAACGTCAAAACCCCTCACTTTTCGCCAAACAGTGCGGTTTTGGGCGAAAGCGTTGCAATTCACGGCGCCCGAAAGTTATGGTGAGAGCACCGACTCGGCGATTTCCTCGCAGAGTTGTTCGCAGCGGAGTTTTCGTCCCGCGTTCGCGAACCCCATTGAATCCCGCCCGCCTCACGCGTGCATGCGGGTACGAAAGGTAGGCAGCGGTGGCTGCAGAAGCACTAGAGAAGTCGGTACTCGAGGGCAAGGACCGCGAGCAACTGATGGCAATTGCCCAGGCACTCGGCGTGAAGTCGGTGTCACGGGCAAAGAAGGCCGAGTTGATCGACAAGATCCTCGAGCAGACCTCGACCCCCGAACCGGTGTCGAAACCCGCGCCGCGTGCGGCGGAACGCCCGGCCGCACGCACCGACGTCGCCGACAAGCCCGCAAAGTCCGAGCCGCGTGTCGTCCTCGGCCCCGACGGAGAGCCGCTGGCCGAATGGGAAATCGAGCTCGCAGAACACGAAGGAACACTCGACGAGTCGGCACCGTCGAGCGGTGGTCAGCGCAACGATCGCGGCCCGCGCAACAACGATGGTCAGCGCAACGATCGCGGCCCGCGTCACAACGACGGCCAGCGTCGTGACTTCCAGCAACGTGATGGCCAGCAACGCGACGGCCAGCAACGCCGCGACTTCGACGGCGAGGGGGGCGGACGGAACCGTCGTCGGCGTCGTCGCAACAAGGGCCGCCGCGACGACATGGGTCCGCAGGGTGACGATCGCTACGAGATTGATGCACCTGTCGACGGCGAGCCGATCAGCACCGAACCCGTGGCCGTGAACGGTTATCTCGACCTGCGCGACGAGGGCTACGGCTTCCTGCGCGTGCGCGGTTACCTGCCGCATCGCGACGACGCTTACATCTCCGTCAAGCAGACACGTCAGTTCGGACTGCGCAAGGGTGACCACGTCACCGGCATGGCGCGCCCCGCCGGCCGTGGCGAGAAGAACCCCGCGCTGCTCGAGATCCACTCGATCAACGGCAAACCCGCCGAGTCGGTGAAGGGTCGTCCGCGATTCGAAGATCTGACGCCACTCTTCCCCGACGAAAAGCTGCGTCTCGAAGACCCACAGGATCCGGCAAACATGACGTCGCGAATCATCGACCTCATCTCGCCGATCGGTAAGGGTCAGCGCGGACTCATCGTGTCACCCCCGAAGGCCGGAAAAACCACGATCATGAAGACGATCGTGACGTCGATTGAAAAGAACAATCCCGAGGTCGACCTCATCGTTCTTCTCATCGACGAGCGACCCGAAGAAGTCACCGACATGAAGCGCACCGTGCGCGGCGAGGTCATTTCGTCAACCTTCGACCGTCCGTCGGAAGAGCACACGATCGTGGCCGAAATGGCCATTGAAAAGGCCAAGCGCATGGTCGAAGCCGGTCGCGACGTGGTGGTGGTGCTCGACGGCATCACGCGTTTGTCGCGCGCCTACAACCTCGCGGCTCCGGCAACCGGACGCATCATGTCGGGTGGTATCGATGCGGGCGCGCTGTACCCGCCGAAGAAATTCTTCGGCGCGGCGCGAAACGTCGAAGAAGGCGGAAG
>CAZVPL010000025.1:0-21275 GCA_964629075.1 uncultured Bifidobacterium sp.
CGTTCTCGATGCTGTTCTTCATGGTCGGCGCGGCCCACTTCTACAGCGGTGCGTTCTCGGGTGCCACCAGTGGCAATGCGTGGACGTTCTTCATCATCGCCATCGCCATCACCGCGATCCTCGAACTGAACTGCCTGGGCCTCCTCGGCGGCACCGCCGCAACGAACAAGTTGCTGTGGCCCTACGAGAGCCACAAGAACGCGCTCATTTCGGGTGGCGTGCTGTGGTTGGTCCTGTGGCTGCTCTCCGAGATCCTGCTCGGCTGATCCGGAATCTCCGACTTGGAAAAGCCCCGGCTCCGGCCGGGGCTTTTCTGTTTTCTCAGCTCATGTCCCTTGTGATTGACAAAGTTTGATTCTGGTAATTTCTGTCGTCTATTGGGGGTTCTCTTGCGAAAATTTTTTGGTCTCTTGTCTGTTTTTGTCGCGTCGGTTTGCGTCGTACAGGGTGCGACAAGTCAGGCGACAAACGCCGTTGATCCTGCGCCTTACTACCAAAATCTCACGCAATCGTGTGCGACGAACGATGTGAAGCCATGTCACAACTCGAGCGGAGACGACGAGTACTTCGTCTACATGGCGGAGTGTTCAGTCTCCGTCACCACGTTCTGCTACACGGCCACGCGGTCGGATGGGACGGCACTGCCGGCAACAGTGAAATTCGTTGCCGGCGTCAGCGCCTACAAAGTCCACACGCCAAGTGTCGAGATCGCGGGTTACGAGTCGTTTGTCAACGCGTTCTACGTGCCGGCGACGGGTGGGGCCACCCTCGGCAACGAGTACTTCGGTTCATCCGACCGACCCGTCGACCAGCCCGGCAACAAGGGAAAACTCGACCTCTCGCCTGCGCTGACTGCGACCGATTCGATCAAGGTCGTCCTCAAATACAAGACCACGGCCATCCCCCAGTACAGCGTGCTCGTTGCCGACGGAGGAACGATGGACTTTGCCATCACCGGTCAGGACGTCACGGTGACGATGGAGGGCAAACCCGCGCAACTCGCCATCGAGTCGGCCGCACAGCACATCAACTTCGACACCGAAAAGAGCGACGACACGTCGAAGCCGTGGACCGACCGATGTGGCATTCCGAGCATGCGCTTCGTTGTCTGCAACGTCGATCGGGCGACCAACGATGCACTCACGTTCTATGCCCGCACGAAGACATTCGTCAACGGTCGCGCCGCCGAGTCGCCATCGCCGATCTGGGTGTCGACGAACGCCACTTACTTTCACTTCCCAACAATCGCAATCGACGGCGCGACGGGCACGAAGTCGCTCGAAGTGAAGACTGCCGCACCGCATTTCCGCGCGAATGGCACCACTTTGCATGACGGCAACTTCACAGCCTTCCTGCCGAATGCCGTGCTCTCCGATTGGAAGGTCGACAAGACGGAGGCGTCCCTCAAGGCGTTGTTGGCGGGAAGTATCGAAAGAGCCGGACGTTCAGAAGCCGTGACCCCTTCGTTCGACATCGGGCCAAGCGGCGTCAAGGTTGTCTTCCCGAAGATCTCGTATTCCGCTCCCGTTGTCAAGGTGGGAACCGTGGCGGCCGCTGCACCGACAACGTCGACGTCGACAACCAGCCCCCCGACGACGGTGGCACCTGCGACAACCGCCGCACCGTCGACCACTGCAGCGACAACGACGATCGTCCAAACCACAACAACGACGGTTGCGCCCGGCCCGATGGTGAAAAAAGGGAAGTCGGTGCCGCTTCGCTCGCTCCTGAAGCCTGTGGGGAGCGGCGCAGTGTCGTGGCGGGCGACCGGGGGGTGTCGCATCGTTGGAACGAAACTGTTTGCGCCGACCCGTGCGACGACGTGCGTACTCACGATGCGGCAAGCCAAAACCGGAAAGATTTCGGCAACCGTGAAGACCGTGCGTGTGAAGGTGTCCTAATATTTTCCCAGTCCCCGCGGTAGGTGCCGTGGCGACGATGGGGGCATCGTGACAACTCAAACCAAGCGGACGTTCTGTCGGTTCTGCCACGCGGGGTGTGCAATCGACGTCGACATCGACGTCGAGGCGAACGCCGTGCTCAACGTTCGTGGCGTTCTCGAAGACCCGGTGTACGAGGGGTACACATGCGTCAAGGGTCGTCACCTCGGTCACCAACACGAGCACCCCGGGCGTTTGCGCCAGAGTCTGAAGAAGGTCGGCGATTCGCACCAGCCGATCGCCACCGATACGGCCTTCGACGAGATCGCCGAGAAGGTCGCGGGCATTCTCGCCAAGCACGGCCCGCGGTCGGTTGCGTCGTACTGCGGCACCGCGGCGTACCAGAACGCGACGGGTCTTCCGATTGCCATGGCATTCCATTCCTCGATCGGTTCGCCGAGCTTCTACACGTCGTCGTCGATCGATCAGCCCGGCAAGGCCATCGCGCCTCTGCGTCACGGTGCGTGGGGTGCGGGCGTTCACGGTCTTGAAACTGCCGATGTCGCGTGCATCGTTGGCTGCAACACCATCGTGAGCAGCTTCGGCTATCCCGGAGGTCTGCCGGGTTTCAACCCGCTCATGCGTCTCAAGCGGCTGAAGGAAAAAGGTCTCTTCCTCATCGTGGTCGACCCGCGCTACACCGAGGTTGCCCACTACGCCGACATCTACCTGCCCATCAGGGCGGGCGAGGACCCGACGATGCTGTCGGCGTTCCTGCGCGAGATTCTCGAGCACGACATGTACGACCATGACTTCGTTGCGCAGTACGTGAACGGTCTCGACGACCTGCGTATCGCGGTCGATCCCTTCACGCTCGACTACGCGAGCCAGCGCACCGGTGTCGACAAGGGGCTCATTGCCGAAGCTGCCCGCCGGTTCGCGGGTGGAAAGCGTGGCGCACTCACCACGGGCACCGGTCCGGACATGGCGCCTCACTCGTCGCTCACCGAACATCTCGTACTGGCGATCAACACGTTGTGTGGTCGCTACAACCGCGCCGGAGAAACCATTCGCAATCCCGGGGGTTTGTTGACGCCACCCGCTCCGTTGCGGGCGCAGGTGGTGCCACCCCGACCCGAGGCATTGACCAAGGGTCCGAAGTCCCGCATCCGCGACATCTACAACCAGCGCGGACAAGCCGCGACGTCAACGTTGGCAGAAGAGATTCTCCTCGAAGGCGAAGGCCAGATCCGCGCGCTCTTCACGCTGGGCGGCAACCCGGTGGTGGCGTGGCCCGACCAGCGCACCACGGTCGAGGCATTGTCGGCGCTCGACATTCACGTGCTCATGGATGTGCACATGTCGCCAACGGCGAAGCTCGCGCACTACGTCATCGCAAGCACCCTCAGCCTCGAGCGTCCCGACGTTCCCACGACGATCGATCGTTGGTTCGACGAGCCGTACCAGCACTACACGCCGGCGGTTCTCGAGATGCGCGGCGACATCCGCCAGGAGTGGCAGGTGTACGTCGAGGTTGCGTCGCGGCTCGGTGTCACCATCAAGATGCCGGGCGGCGACATCACGCCGGGAATGAAGGTCACGGCCGACGACGTTCTCGACCTGATCTACGCCAACACCAAGTTGCCCCTCGCCGAACTGCGCAAGCACGTCGGTGGAACAGTCTTCCCCGAGTACGTCACCACGGTGTTGCCTGCCGAAGACGGCCACACCGCTCGCTTCGAGATGGTGCCCGATGGCATCGCCGATGAACTGCGCGAAGTGATCTCTGAGGCCACGTCCGCGGCAGTCATCAAGGGATTCGACCCCGAGGTGCATACGTTCCGCATGAGCACACGACGACTGAAGAGCGTTTTCAACTCGTCCGGTCGCGAGGTGGAAAAGCTTCGTGCCCGCGAGGGCATGAACTTCGCCCACATGAATCCCGAGGACCTCGTCGAATTGGGAATCACCGACGGTGCGATGGTCGAGGTGTCTTCTCCGCGTGGTTCGATTCGCACGATCGCCAAGGCTGCCGACGACGTCCGACGCGGAACCGTGTCGATGGCTCATGCTTGGGGTGGTCTGCCCGACACACCGTCGGACTTGGCCACTTTCGGTTCGACAACCGGCGCACTGATCGACCTGCAAAGCGGCTACGACGAGATCACGGGCATCCCCGTGATGAGCGCGATTCCGGTGGCGGTTCGCGCAGCTAGCTGACGGTCAGGGTCGCCTTCATGTTCTGGTGACCGGGGACATCGCAGAGCAACTCATACGTGCCGGCCTCGAGGGTGATGCTTCCCGAATCGACGTCACCCTTTTTGCCGGTGATCAATTTGAAGTCGGGAATTTTCGTGCCGTCCTTGGCGATGATCAGCGTGTGGCGCACGGAATCCTCGTTCACGAGGCCGACGAGCACGTCTCCGGCGCTTGCCGAGTAGTCGGCGGCATCCCAGCGAATCGACGGAACGGCGGTGACGGTGAGGCCGACTTCGGCAGGAAGGGTGTCGGTGGGGGCCGAGTCGCCACCGCCACAGGCGCCCAGCGTCACGGCAGCGACGACGGCGAGGGCAGAGGCTGAACGACGGAGAAACTTCTGGGGGGTCATGTCCCAAATCGTACAAGTCGACTGGCCGCACGGTCTTTTTGTGACGTGAGTAGGCGACCCGAATCGGCCCCGGAGAGTACGATTTTCCTTGATGACGACAACGCCCCCCTCCGCGTCGGACACCTTCGGTACGAACTCATGGCTCGTCGACGAGATGTACGAGCAATACCGCATCGATCCCACGTCAGTCGCCGATACATGGCGTGAATTTTTCAGCGACTACACGCCCGGGCACGCCGGTCCCGTACCCGGTGTCGTCCCGACCGTCACCGCGACGGTGACCAACGGCACCAGTGCGCCGGGCACGACAACGAACGGATCCGCACCGGCGAAACCCGCAGCGGCACAGGCGGCCGGAGAGCCCATTCGTGGTGCCGGCGCGGCGATCGTCGCGAACATGGAGCGCAGCCTCACCGTTCCGACCGCGACAAGTTTCCGCAACGTGCCGGCACGTCTTCTCGAGGTGAACCGCAAGGCGATCAACGCCTACATGACGCGTGGGGGAACGGGGAAGGTCTCGTTCACCCACCTCATTGGTTACGCGATCGTTCGTGCCATCGCCGATGCGGTGCCGGCAATGAACAATTCTTTCGTGGTCGACGACTCGGGCAACCCGCAGATCGTGCGCAACGCGCAGGTGAACATGGGCCTTGCAGTCGACGTTGCCAAAGCCGACGGATCGCGCACGCTCGTCGTGCCGGTGCTGCGCGATGCCGGGGCGTTGTCGTTCGCCGAGTTCCTGAATGCATACGAAGAGCTGATCCGCAAGGTCAAGACGAACAAACTGGCAGTCACCGACTTCCAGGGTGCGACCATCACGCTCACCAACCCGGGGACCATCGGCACCGTGCAGTCCGTGCCGCGGCTCATGCCGGGACAAGGTGTCATCGTCGGCGTCGGGTCGATCGACTACCCGGCCGAGTTCCAGGGTGCCGACGAGCGCGCCCTGTCGAAGTTGGGAATTTCGAAGGTCGTCACCGTCACCAGTACGTACGACCACCGCATCATCCAGGGTGCGGAAAGCGGCATGTTCCTGAAGCGAGTGCACGAACTGCTCATCGGTGACCACGGCTTCTACGACGCCATCTTTGGCAGTCTGGGTGTGCCCTACAAGGCGGAACGCTGGCGCCACGACAGCAACGTCTCCGACGACGAAGAACAGCGACTCCACAAGCAACTGCAAGTGGCAAACCTGATCCGTGCGCACCGCGTGCGTGGACATCTCATGGCCGACCTCGACCCGTTGCGTTGGAAAGAGCCGACCCTGCCGGCCGAACTCGACCCCGAAACCTACGGATTGTCGATCTGGGATCTCGAGCGAGAGTTCCTCACCGGTGGTCTGGGTGGGCGCACCAAACAAGAGTTGGGCGACATCCTTGCGGTCCTGCGCGATGCGTACTGCGGCACCATCGGCGTCGAATACATGCACATCCAGAACACCGAGGAACAGCGCTGGTTCCAGTCGCGCCTCGAAGGAGTGCAGTTCCGTCCGACTCCGGCCCAGAAGAACCGACTGATGGAACGCCTCAACGCCGCCGAGGCGTTCGAGAAGTTCCTTGCCACCAAGTACGTCGGGACGAAGCGTTTCGGCCTCGACGGTTCCGAGGCGGCCATTCCGATCATCGACACCATCCTCTCGGCCGCCGCCGCCGAGCACCTCGACGGTGCGGTCATCGGTATGGCGCACCGCGGACGCTTGAACGTGCTCGCCAACATCGTCGGCAAGAGCTACGACCAGATCTTCAAGGAGTTCGAGGGCCACATCAATCCGAACTCGGTCCAGGGTTCGGGTGACGTGAAGTACCACCTCGGTGCGCACGGCAAGTTCACCTCCGTCGACGGCGACACGATCGAGGTCGAACTGGCCGCAAACCCGAGTCATCTCGAGACGGTCGATCCGATCGTGCTCGGAATGGTGCGCGCAGCGCAGGACCAAATCGCGCCCGCGCTTTCGTTCAGCGTTCTGCCCTTGCTGATACACGGCGACGCCGCATTCGCCGGCCAGGGCGTGGTGGCCGAATGTCTCGCAATGAGCGACATCAGCGGGTACCGCGTGGGTGGAACCATCCACCTCATCATCAACAACCAGATCGGCTTCACCACCGCGCCGCAGTTCTCGCGCTCGTCGCCCTACAGCTCGGACGTTGCAAAGACCGTTCAGGCTCCGATCTTCCATGTGAACGGCGACGACGCCGAGGCGTGCATCCGTGTCGCACGGCTGGCTTATGACTACCGGCAGGCATTCCACAAAGACGTGGTCATCGACCTGATCGCTTACCGTCGCCACGGTCACAACGAAGGCGACGACCCCAGCTACACGCAGCCGTTGATGTACAAGAAGATCGCCGAACACCGCAGCGTGCGCAAGCAGTATGTCGAAACACTGGTGAAGCGGGGTGACATCACTCTCGAGCAGGCCGAACAACATCTCGCCGACTACCAAGGCAAGTTGCAGGTGGCTCTCGACGAAACCCGTGCCCATGCTCCGGCGCCCATCAAGGCGGCAAAGCCCCCCGCTCCTCTCGGTGTCGTGCCCCATGTCGAAACGGGCGTCGACCGGGCGGTTCTCGATCGGGTGTTCTCGACACTCACCGCGTATCCCGCAGGTTTCACGCCGCACCCGAAACTGGCCAAGCAGTTCGAGTCCCGCGAAAAGGTGTACCGGGAGGAGGGCGAAGTCGAGTGGGCACTCGGCGAGGCGTTCGCCATCGGCTCGCTGCTTGCCGAGGGAACAAGCGTGCGTCTTGCGGGCGAGGATTCGCGCCGCGGAACGTTCAGCCAGCGGCATGCCGCTCTGATCGACTACGAGAACGAGCGCAACTGGGTGCCACTGGCGGATCTCGCCACGAACGGTGCGAACTTCTGGGTGTACGACTCGCTTCTCTCCGAATACGCCGCCCTCGGTTTCGAGTACGGGTACGCGCACACCAATCCTGCGGCTCTCGTCATGTGGGAAGCGCAGTTCGGTGACTTCGTCAACGGTGCCCAGATCATCATCGATCAGTACCTCGTCGCCGCAGAGGACAAATGGGGCCAGCACAACGGTCTCGTGATGCTGTTGCCGCACGGGTTCGAAGGTCAGGGCCCGGAACCCTACTCGGCCCGCATCGAGCGTTTCCTGCAGGCGTGCGCCGAGGACAACATTCAGGTTGTCAACTGCACGACTGCGGCCCAGTACTTCCACGTCCTGCGCCGCCAAGTGCTACGCGACATTCGCAAACCTCTTGTCATCTTCACGCCGAAGCAGCCGCTTCGCATGAAGGAAAGTCGGTCGAAGATCGACGACTTCACTCGTGGCAGCTTCGAAGAAGTTTTGGGCGACCCGTTTGCTCCGCCGGCTGAACAGGTGAAGCGCGTCATCATGTGCAGCGGCAAGGTCGCATGGGATGCGATGAACGAAAGAACCAAGCGTGGTGTGCCCGCGGCAGTCGTCCGCGTCGAACAGCTCTACCCGTTCCCCCTCGAGCAACTGGTGGCCGAGATCGAGAAGTACCCGAACGCCGAAGAGTTGGTGTGGTTGCAGGAAGAGCCCGAAAACATGGGCGCCTGGCACTGGGTCGAGCACCGCATCTGGCGCCTGAAGGAACGCGGTTACGACCTTCGCCATGTGGCGCGTGTCGAATCGGGCAGTCCCGCCACGGGTTCGATGATCATCCACCAGCAGGAACTCGCCGACCTGATGGACGAGGCACTGAACGCCTGGTGAACCTCAGTGCAGGTCGATGGAAATCGCCTCGCTCAACCGTGACAACGCTTCGGCGGGGTCGACAACCTTGATGGTGTGCATCCCCAGCGCCGCGGCGGGCTTCAGGTTGATGCCGAGGTCATCGAGGAACACACATTCGTGCGGTGCCACGCCCACAAGTTCGCATGCGATTTCGTAGAAGCGTGTTTCGGGTTTGCGACAGCCGACCTTGCTGCTCTCAACGACTGCGTCGAACCGTGCCATCACGGCATCGACGGCCGCCGCTCGTTCGGGGGTTGTCTTGTCGCCACCCACGACGTTGTTCGTGAGGCAGGCCATCTTGAAGCCGGCTGCTTTCACGCGGTCGAGGGCGGTGACCATCGACGGTCTGATGTCACCGGCAAGAAGTGCCAGAACCTGGGCTCCGGGCACGCGGTGGCCGAGGGCCTCGCTTTCCTCGGCGAAGAGAGCGTCGAACTGGGAGGGGGAGACTTCGTTGCGCTCGAGGAGGGCCCAGGCGTTCGTGTCGGGGTTGGTGGCGTTGACCCGGCGCAGGAAGCCCTCGGGCAGGCCGCGGTTCGATTCGTAGCGGGTGAATGCGTCGAAGGGGCTCTCCAGAATGACGCCCCCGAAGTCCCAGAAAACGGCGCTGAATCGACCTGTTGCCACGTGGAATTCCCCCTCGAATGTGGTGTGTCGGCGCCACCTGAGGAATCCAGGGTGACGGTGCCCCGATGCTAGGGCGGGATCCGCCGAGGCCACCCCGTCGGCTGCTTGACTGGCCCTTATGCCCGCCCCGAAGAGCCCCAAGCACGTGGTCGTCGACGGCTCGAACATCGCCACCGAAGGGCGTAGTGCCCCCAGCCTGAAACAGCTGAACGAAGCGGTTCTGGCGTTCATGAACGAGTTTCCCGACACGAAGGTGACCGTCGTGGTCGATGCGAGTTTCGGCCACCGCATCGACAAGAAGGAAGTTGCCGAATTCGACGAGGCCGTCGACAACAACGAACTCGTCACACCCCCGGCCGGTGCGATCGGGCGCGGTGATGCCTTCGTGCTTGCCATCGCCGACAAGGTGAAGGCCGCGATCCTGTCGAACGACAGCTACCAAGAGTTCCACGGTCAATACCCGTGGCTCTTCGAGCAGGGGCGTCTCCTTGGTGGCAAGCCGGTGCCACACGTCGGTTGGATCTTCGTCGAGCGAACCCCGGTGCGCGGCGAGAAGAGCAAGCGTGCGATGCGCGCCCACGACGCCGGAAAGCGCGGCTCTGCCTCGTCACCGAAGAAGGCGAGCAAAGAGGCAAGCGCGCCGATGCCGGTGCCGAAGGCGCCGCCACCCGGAGTGCGCGTCGCGCCAACTGCGAAAGTGGTGGCCAAGGCCCCGGACAAGTCGGTCGAACGTCCCGTCGAAGCGCGTGCGGTGAACGAGGTCCTTCCCTTTCTCTCGTTCGTCGAGAAGCATCCGGTTGGCAGCAAGGTCAAGTGCGTCGTCGATTCCTACAGCGCCCATGGTGCCTACGTCAGCGTCGACGGCATCAAGGCGTATGCGCCGCTTCGTTTGCTCGGAAGTCCAACGCCGCGAAGCGCGCGCGATGCCCTGAAGCTGGGTCAGGTGGTGCAGCTCGTCATCGCAGGGTACACGCCGTCGCGCCGCAGCGTCGAGGTCGGAGTGGTCGAAGCAGTGAAGGCCGTTGTCCCGGTGAAGTCACTGGCCCCCGCAGCCTCTGAGGCGAAAAAGACCGCGAAGAAGTCGGCGAAGAAAGCCGTGTCGAAACCGGCCAAAAAGGCGCCGGCAAAGAAGACCGTGGCGAAGAAAGTGTCGGCAAAGAAGTCGGCCGCGAAAAAGTCCGGCGCACCGCGGAAGGTCGCGAAGAAGGCCGCCACCAAACGTCCGGCAAAGCGGTAGCCGTCGATGCTCATCGTCACGTGGAACGTCAACTCGTTGAAGGCGCGTCTGTCGCGAGTCACCGAGTGGTTGGCCGAGGTTCAGCCCGATGTGCTCTGCATGCAAGAAACCAAAATGACCGACGCGGCGTTTCCCGCCCTCACGTTCCGTGAGATGGGCTACGACTCCGCCCACTTCGGTCAGGGTCAGTGGAACGGCGTCGCGATTCTCTCGAAAGTCGGTCTCGACAAGCCACGGGCAAACTTCGCCACAGGGGAACCCGATGGCGAGGCTCGCATCATCACCGCCGACTGTGGCGGGGTCACCGTCGTCTCCGTCTACGTCCCGAACGGGCGGGCACTCGACCACGACCACTACAAGTACAAACTCCGCTGGATGGCGCAACTACGCGACCACGCAGCCGCGGTCTCGTCGCCCCAGGGAAACCTCGTCATCGCCGGTGACTACAACATCGCCCCCGACAGTCGCGACGTGTGGGACGAGGCGAAATTGCAGGGCCAAACCCACGTCAGCCAGGCCGAGCGCGACAGCCTCGCGTCACTCGAATCATGGGGCCTGCGCGACGTCTTCCGCGACCACTACTCCGATGCCAAGCTGTATTCATGGTGGGATTACCGCGGTGGCGACTTCCACCAGGGCCGCGGCATGCGCATCGACTTGATGTACGCGACCAAGGCGGTCGCCGACCGCACCACGTGGTGCGGCATCGACCGAAATGCGCGCAAGGGTGAGCAACCAAGCGACCACGCACCTGTTCTCATGATGCTCGGTTCCTAGACTCCGCAGCATGGCCGACCAGCCCGACCGCCTCTTTCGCGGCTTCCACGAACGCGAGAGTGAAAAAACAGAGGTGGACATTGCGCGTGATCGGTTGGCCGACGCCGTGCGCGAGTTCCACGAACTCGCCGTGCGCGGAGCGGCTGATGTCGAGCATCTGCGTGATGCCACCGCCAGACTTCGCGAAGTCGCCGACCATCTGAATGACAAGGTGCCGACCGAGTCGTACGGTGCGCTCGGGGGCATGGCCGACCACGTTGCGGGCTCGGCAGGTCGCACGTCCTTTCTTGACCGCAGTCCCATCAGCGGCAGCATGAACCCGCTCGCTGCACCCATGCGGATGCACATTCAGTATCCCGACCCGGACAAGGGTGTCGAAGCATGCGTCACCGGGCGCGTCACCTACGGGCTCGCCTACGAGGGGCCTCCGGGTTGCGTCCACGGCGGCTTCGTTGCCGCCGCGTTCGACGAAGTCCTTGGTCAGACACAGTCGCTGACGGGCGAACCTGGAATGACAGGCGAGTTGGTGGTTCGCTACAAGGCACCGACTCCCTTGAACGTCGAACTCGTCATCACGGGACGTGTCGTCAAGGTCGAGGGTCGCAAGATCTACACGCACGCGACTTTGATGGCCGGCGACACCCTGTGCGCCGAGTCCGAGGGACTCTTCATTTCGATGAACAAGGAAGTCTTTGCGCGACTACTGCGGATCCGCACCGGGGAATCCGGCGAGAACGCCTAGGACTTCGGGCGCCAGCTCCTCTGCAGTCAGCTGGCCGACGATTGCAGCGAGTTCCTCGGTGGTTGCCGGTTTCGACTCTGCGATGCGCTGCAGAAGCGAGTCGCCACAGACGGCGGTTTCGGTGGTTCCGAGCCGGCGTGCCCGTTCGCGCCTCCACACCTTGAGAGCCCCGAAGGGAGTGTCCTTGGTTGAACCGGCCGCGACCGCGCGCAGCTCGGTCGGCATCGAGGCACGTGAACGTTCGCCGAGGGGGAGCGAGTCGAAGAATGGCGAAAGCGCGGCCTTGCGTCCGTTGCGGTTGTTCGTCCACGTGACGTGGAGCTGGTCCGCCGCCCGTGTGATTGCGACGTAGGCGAGGCGTACTTCCTCGGCCTTTTGTGATACTCCGCGGGCCGATGAGTGCGGAAGAAGTCCCTTTTCGGCACCCGCGATGATGACGGTGTGCCATTCGCGGCCTTTGGCCGCGTGGAAAGTGAGGACCTCGACCCCATCGTCACCCGCGACGCGCGACGCTGACGTGTTGAACCACGACATGAACATGCTGCCGTTTGCGGCTCCGATTCGGTTCTCGCCGAGAAATTCTTCGACGAGAAGCGCGAGATCGTGTTCGGGGGTGTCTTTGTCGGTCGCGATGCGCAACTCGAGGGCCCAGTCGGCGAGTGCGTATCGATTCGTGAGTGCGGCAATCTCTTGCAACAGCGGGGCGATGGTTGCGGATGCAGTTGAGGCCGCCACGGGGATGCCGCTTTCGTTCAGGGCCGCCACGACGAGTTCCCTTTGTGCCCGGGTGCGAATGAGCACGGCGACGTCGTTCCATCGCCGCAGGCGACGGCGTGCGGTTGCGGCGAGAACGGCCACCCCGCGGGCTTCCGCCGTTTCATCGTCGAAGGCCGTCACCGTGATCGGCTCACCATCGAGTTTCACGGATCGTGCCTCGGCCGTCACGCCGTTTGAGCGCAGCACGTGCAGGCCGGCATCGACGATGACGGGGGAGCACCGATAGTTGTTGCGAAGGTGGATGACCGTCGCACCGCCGAGAGTGGTCGGAAGGTTGTCGAAGAGAGCAGGCTCGGCGCCGTTCCATCCGTAGATCGCCTGCAGAGGATCGCCGACGATGAAGATGTCGCGACGGCCACCGCGCAAAGCCTCGAGAAAGGCGAACTGTTGAGGGTTCATGTCCTGCGCCTCGTCGACGAGGAGGTGTCGGTAGCGCCAGTGAACTGCCCCGGCATAGTCGACCGAGCCGTTGATCTCTTCGGTGGCGCGCACGAGAAGGTCGCCGATGTCGAGCACGCCGCGGAACTTCTTCAGTTTTTCGTATTCGCCAAAGACGCGGGCGAGGTCGTCGGGCGACTGGACGGGGCGCTTGGCGGCCGTGGCGGCGGCGGGATAGCGGGCAGCATCGAGTGCCCGGGCCTGCATCCATTCGTATTCGGCTAGTGCCTCGGATGATGACGACTTGGACCGGCCCGAGCGCACGGCTTCGTTCATCATGCCCGCACGGTTGGTGAGAATTGTGGGGACCGAGCGACCTTGGTCGGTGAGTCGTTGACGCAGAAGTGCGAATGCAATCGCGTGGAACGTGCCGGTGTGGATGCCTCGGGGTGAGCGCATCTTCAACTGCGCCGCTGCCTCGCGGGTGAACGTGATGGCAAGGGTGTGTTCGGCATCGGCCGACGCGTCTTCGATGCGTTGGGCGATACGCCGGGTGAGAACCGTGGTCTTGCCCGAGCCGGCACCCGCGAGAACGATGACCGCGTCGGCGGGCGCGGTGACGGCAGCGCGCTGTTCGGCGTCAAGCGCAAGGAGAAGCGAGGCCGCGGTCATGGACGTCACGCTAGTTATAAGGTGGAGCCATGCCGCTCTCGCCCAAGCACCTCAACGAAAACGAGGAATTGATCCTCGACATCCACCCACACTGGTGGTACTTCGCCCAGTCCGGTGGGGCGGCAATCGCGACGCTCGTTGCCTGGCTCGTCGGCTCGTCGCGCATCGATGGCGGATTCTGGAACTGGGTCCCGAAGGGCCTCGGGGTGTTTCTGGCGTTGGCGTTGGTGTGGTTGGGCTGGGAGTACCTCCAGTGGCGCTTCACCAATTTCGCGATCACCAACTCGCGGGTCATCTTCCAGCAGGGCCTCATTTCGAAAAAGGGTGTCGAGATTCCTCTCGAGCGCGTCAACAACGTCAATTTCAACCAAACAATCATCGAACGAGTTCTTGGTGCGGGAGATCTGCTCATCGAATCGGGTGGCCAGGATGGTCAGCAACGGTTCACCGACATTCAGCGTCCCCAAGAAGTGAAGAAGATTCTCCTCAACCATGTTCAGCGCCGCATCGACATGCGTGCCGGTTGGGTTCAAGGAGCGCAGAGCGACGTTGCGTCGCAGCTCGAAAAACTCGAAGGTCTCCTGCAGCGCGGCAGCATCACCCGCGACGAGTTCGACCACGAAAAGCGCCGCCTTCTCGGCGGCTGAGTGGCGCTTCCGATGCGTGTCGTCAGCCTGGTTCCCAGTGTCACCGAGACGCTGCTCGAGTGGGGGATCGAACCGATCGCATGCACCCGCTTCTGTGAACAGCCATCTCTGCGACATGTCGGCGGCACGAAAGACCCGGACATCGTGGCCATCGCGAATCTCGCACCCGACGTGGTGGTGGTCGACCGCGAAGAAAACCGACGTGAAGATGCCACGGAAATGATCGAGCGTGGACTGCGCGTCGTCGACCTCCACGTCACCTCGCTCGAGACCGCCGTCGAGGAAACGAATCGCCTCGCCTCGATCGTCGGGGTCGATCGGCGCTGCATCGTGTCCCTCGAGCAAGAGCCATTGCGTGTGTGCGCGTTCGTTCCGATCTGGCGACGTCCTTGGATGACCATCAATGCCACGACGTACGGAGCGTCGCTGCTCAGGTCAATTGGTGTCGGGGTGTCGCATGCGGGGTCGAGTGTCGCCTATCCCGAAGTGTCGAGCGACGAATTGGGTCATCTCGGCACCAAAGCGGGGGTCAGCGTCGTGTTGCTTCCCACTGAGCCCTACGCGTTTGCGGAACGGCACGTACCCGAGATTGCCGGCGCGACGGGAATCTCCGACGTTCGTATCGTTGATGGCCGTGATCTGTTCTGGTGGGGCGCGCGAAGTGACGGGGCGCGCGAGCGGCTCGCCAGGCAATTGGGCGATCTTCTAGGTTGACGGAATGAACTACAAGCCTCTCGGTCGCACGGGCATGCTCGTTTCACCCCTGTGTCTCGGAAACATGATGTTCGGGGCATGGGGAAACCCCGACCACGACGACTGCGTCCGCATCATCCATCACGCCCTCGACCACGGCATCAACTTCGTCGATACCGCCGACGTCTATTCAGCGGGAGAGAGCGAAGTCATCACGGGAAAGGCGCTGAAGGGGGCCCGACGCGACTCGGTGATCCTTGCGACCAAGTGCCATTTCCCCATTGATGCGGGTCCGTTTGCCGTGAATCGCGTGCCCAACACGTGGGGGAACAGCCGCCGTCACATCATGAAGTCGTGCGATGACAGTCTGCGTCGACTCGGCACCGACTGGATCGACGTGTTCCAGCTCCACCGACCCGACCCGAACGTGCCCATCGACGAATCGCTGTCTGCGCTGAACGACCTGGTGCACATGGGCAAGATTCGCGCTTTCGGTTGTTCCACGTTCCCCGCCGAGCATCTCGTTGAAGCCGCCTGGGTCGCCGACAAGAACAATCTCATCCCGTTCAGCACCGAACAGCCTCCGTACAGCATCTTCGTGAGGTGGATCGAGCGCGATCTTCTCCCGACGTGCCAAAAGCTCAACATGGGGACGCTCGTCTGGAGCCCGCTGAACGGCGGCTGGTTGTCGGGCGCGTACCGCAAGTCGGCGGGTCAGCGCAACGAAGGTCGTGCCGCGCGTGCGCCGGCGCGTTACGACCTGTCCGATCCGGCAAACCAGCAGAAGGTCGACATCGTCGAGTCGCTCGTCGAAATCGCCGAGGGCGTGGGTGTCTCCCTCGCCCATCTCGCAATCGCGTGGGTGCTTCACCATCCGGCGGTCACATCGGCCATCATCGGGCCCCGGGTTCTCGAACACTTGACGACGCTCCTCGGCGCCGAGGACATCACGCTGTCGGCCGAGGTGCTCGACAAGATCGATGCGTTGGTGCCACCGGGGCGAACGGTCACGCCTGACGAGGCCAAGTGGGAGACACCGGCGCTGGCCCGCTCGAATCGTCGCGTTTGACCTATTCGGCCGGTTCGGTGAAACTTGCCGAATGCCGAGAACCAAGGTCGCCACCGGAATCGAAATCGAGTACCAAACCTTCGGGGACCCCTCTCACCCGGCGGTCCTGCTCGTCTCGGGTTTCACCGCACAGTTGCTCATGTGGCACGAGGACTTCTGTCGCATCATTGCGAATGCGGGTTTCCACGTCATTCGGTTCGACAACCGCGACTGCGGCCTGAGTACGAAGCTCGATGGCACGGCGGTCGACACCGACGGTGTCATCCGTGCCGCGCTGCTCGACGAAGCCGTTCCGGAGGTGCCCTACACCCTGTCCCACATGGCCGCCGACGCGGTCGGGCTGCTCGACGCGTTGGGCATCGACCGAGCTCACGTGGTCGGCGGCTCGATGGGCGGGATGATCGTCCAGGTCATGGCCATCGAACATCCGGCGCGCGTGGCCTCGTTGACGTCGGTGATGTCGAACTCGGGTGAACCCGAATACGGCCAGCCCACGCCCGAAGCAATGGAAGCCTTGGTTGCCGCGCCGCCCACCACCCGCGATGCATACATTGAATCGTCGAAGAATTGGATGGTGTGGCAGTCGAAGAAGCATCGCACCGTCGAGCAGAACCGCATCGACGCTGCCGCATCGTTCGACCGGTCGTTTTATCCCGAGGGCGCCCCACGTCAGCTCGCCGCGATCTACGCGAGCGGTCGGCGCACCGACGGGCTGCGGGCCATTGCTGCCCCGACGCTCGTGATTCACGGAACCGATGACACCCTGATTGCGCCGAGCGGCGGCATTCGCGCAGCCGAGCTCATCCCAAATGCCCGCCTCGACATGATCGAGGACATGGGTCACGACCTGCCGCGTGCTCTGTGGCCCCGAATCACCGGGTCGATCATCGACCATCTCGCGTCGGTGTCGTCGGTCAAGTGACGGCGAACCCGAACCTCTCGAACGACAAGCACCAAAACCTCACGAACAAAGCAAGAAGCACAGACGAGGAGACATCATGTCCGGCCCACTGAACGGCTATCGCGTCATCGAAATTGCGGGCATCGGCCCGGGTCCCTTCGCAGCGATGCTTCTCTCTGATCTTGGTGCCGAGGTGATTCGCGTCGAGCGCGCCCAGTCGGTGCGGGGCCCCGCGCCCGACGCTCCGCACTTCGACATCCTTCTGCGTGGACGTCGCAACATTGCGATCGATTTGAAGAACCCCGAAGGCGTCGAGGTTCTTCTCGGCTTGGTCGAGTCGGCCGACGCAATCATCGAGGGCTTCAGGCCGGGCGTCATGGAACGCCTCGGTGTGGGGCCCGAGGCGTGTCTTGCTCGCAATCCGCGCATCGTGTTCGGTCGTATGACCGGCTGGGGCCAGAGTGGAATGTACGGCCAAGCGGCGGGTCACGACATCAACTACATCGCGCTTGCGGGCGCACTCGCGCACTTCGGACGCGTCGATGCGATGCCGACTCCGCCTCTCAACATGGTCGGCGACTTCGGTGGCGGCGGCATGTTCCTTGCTCTCGGAGTCGTGGCGGCTCTGCTCGAGGCGCAAAAGAGCGGCAAGGGACAAGTGGTCGACACGGCAATGGTCGATGGCACGGCGATCCTCATGACCATGTTCTGGGCAATGAAGAACGTCGGACTCTTCGACGAAAATGCGCCGGGAACCAACCTCCTCGACACGGGGGCACATTTCTACGACGTCTACCTCTGCAAGGACGGTCGCTACGTGTCTCTCGGGTCCATCGAACCGCAGTTCTATGCAGAGCTCATGCGTCTCACGGGGCTGGAAGGCGACCCCGAGTTTGCCAAGCAGATGGATCGTTCGCAGTGGCCGCACTTGAAAGAGCGCCTGACCGACGTCTTTCTCCAAAAGACACAGGCCGAATGGTGCGCCATCATGGAAGCAACCGACGTTTGTTTTGCGCCGGTTCTCACGATGAGTGAAGCCGCCAAACATCCGCACAACGTCGAACGCCAGACGTTCGTCGACCACCACGGCGTCACGCAGCCGGCTCCGGCACCCCGGTTCTCTCGCACCCAAGGTGAGCTCACGCTCGCACCGGCGCACGCCGGCCAGCACTCGCGCGAGGTTCTGGAACGTTGCGGGTTCCCGGCTGATCGTGTCGAGGCACTTCTGGCTTCCGGGGCAGTGAAGCAAGCCTGATGGGAACTCTCGTCTGTTTCCACGCGCATCCGGACGACGAGGCGATCGCAACCGGTGGCACCATGGCGCGTGCCGCAAAGGAAGGTCACACGGTGGTTCTCGTCGTCGCCACGGGTGGTGAGCACGGGGAAGTACCAGACGATCTCGGACCGGGGGAGTCGCTTGCCGACAGGCGGCGGCGCGAGACCGAGGCGTCGTGCGCTGAACTGGGCGTGCACCATGTCGAGTGGCTCGGCTACCGCGACAGTGGGATGACGGGTTGGGAACAAAACGGGCACGACGGAGCGTTCGTCGGTGCACCCGTCGACGAGGCCGCCGAGCGGCTGGCATTGATCCTTCGTCGTTATCGGGCCGAGGTGCTCACCGTGTACGACTGGCACGGCAACTACGGGCATCCCGACCACATCATGGTGCACCGCGTCGGCCACCGTGCCGCCGAACTTGCCGGTGTTGCCCACGTCTACGAAGCAACGATGAACCGCGACAACATGCGTCGTCTCCAGCAGCAGGCGCGTGATGCCGGTCTCATCGATCCGGAAAACGACTGGGATCCCGATGGGCCCGCCGACGACGGCAATCCCATGGGACTGCTCGAGAGCGAACTCACTCATCGGGTCGATGTTTTCGACTTCGTCGACGTGAAGCGCCGCGCCATTCAGTGCCACCGGAGTCAAATCACCGATGCCGGTTGGTTCGCGAAGATGCCCGACGATGCATTCCGCATGGCATTCGGCGCCGAATGGTTCCGCAAGGCGGGCGACCCGGGTCCGTTGCGCGATGGCTGGCTCTTCTGATGCCGACCTTGCACCTCGTACGTCACGGTCGTGCGGCCGCAGGGTGGAACGTCGACCCCGATCCCGCGCTCGACGATCTCGGTCGGCGTCAGTCGATTGACGTCGCCGACAAGTTGGGTCATCTCGGACCGCTCGCGCTTTTCACTAGCCCCTTGCGCCGTTGCCGCGAGACATCACAGCCGCTCGCCGCTCGTTGGGGAGTCGAGGCCGTGGTTGAACCTCGCGTCGCCGAGATTCCCTCCCCCGAGGGGCACACGCTCGAGACACGCATCGACTGGTTGCGTTCTGCAATGGCGGGGACATGGTCGCAGGTCGTTGCGTCCGACGGTCCTCGTTACGCGGTCTTCCGCGACAATCTTCTCGCATCGCTTGCGGAGATCGATACGGATGCGGTCGTCTTCAGTCATTTCATCGCCATCAACGTCGTCATCGGTGCCGCAACGGGCGACGATCGCATGGTCATCGCAAGCCTCGACAACTGTTCGGTGACGACCGTGACGTCCGATCGGCGCGGTGGATTCTCGATCGATCGCATCGGCAACGAAGCCGACACTCTCATTCGATAGATTCGAACCGTGCTCTCTCTTCTTCTCCGCGACTTCCACAACAACTGGGCGTGGTTCATGATCATCGGCAACGGACTCGCCGGTTTGTGGTCGCTCGGGGCCCACAAGTGGCACTCGCTGCGTTCGCGTGCGCTGTGGTGGTTCATCGGAATCGCCGAACTGTCGGTCTTCGTGCAGGTTGCGCTCGGCGTCGCCCTCGTCAACAAGTACAAGCTCGAGTTCCCCGCGTTCCACGCCTTCTACGGCTTCGTCGCCATCATCGCTATCGCGATCATCTACTCATACAGGAATCAGCTGAAAGGCAAGCTTTATCTGTTGTACGGCGGAGGAAGTTTGTTCTTGATGGGCCTCGGAATTCGCGCTCTCCTCGTCGGCCAATAGGGTTCTCGGCGCACTGAGGTGCACATTTCGACAAGATTCGCGCCGAAAAAACCTCTACGAGCTTTCTCGGTGCGAAATCGGTGCAAATCTTGCACCTGATGGCGCCGAGAATCCTTAGGCGTTGGCGAGGGATTTGTCGAGTCCATCGAGGGACTCGAGCAGCTGGTTCGGAAGCTTGGGTCCGAATGCTGCGTAGTGCTCGCGAATCTGTGGAATCGCCTCGCGCCAGCCCTTCACGTCGACCGACAGAATTTCGTCGAGGTCGCTCGGGTTGACGGACAGGCCACTGGTGTCGAGGTCTGATGGCGTCGGCAGATAGCCGATTGGGGTCTCGACGGCCTTCGCGGTGCCCTCGACGCGTTCGAAGACCCACTTCAAGACGCGGCTGTTCTCGCCGTAGCCCGGCCACAGGAAACGCCCGTCCTCATCGCGACGGAACCAGTTGACGAAGAAGATCTGAGGCAGGTTCTCGGCCTTGCCGCGCGAGCCCACCCGCAGCCAGTGACCGAAGTAGTCGGCCATGTTGTACCCGCAGAACGGGAGCATGGCCATGGGGTCGAAACGCAGTTTGCCAACGGCGCCTGCCTGGGCTGCGGTCGTCTCCGATGCCATGATCGAGCCGAGGAACACTCCGTGGGCCCAGTCGAAAGCCTGGGTGACGAGGGGAACCGTCGTGCGGCGCCGGCCGCCGAAGAGAATTGCCGAGATCGGAACGCCGCGCGGGTCTTCCCATTCCGCAGCGATTGAAGGACACTGTGACGCGGGCGCGGTGAAGCGGGCGTTCGGGTGCGCTGCCGGGGTCTCGGTTTCAGGAGTCCACGCATTACCGCGCCAATCGGTTGCGCGAGCCGGCGCGTCGTCGCTCATGCCTTCCCACCACACGTCACCGTCGGGAGTGAGCGCGGTGTTTGTGAAGAGGCAGTTGCCCCACAGAGTCTCCATGGCGTTGGCGTTGGTGTCGTACCCGGTGCCGGGTGCGACGCCGAAGAAGCCGGCCTCGGGGTTGATCGCATAGAGACGGCCGTCGTCGCCGAACTTCATCCAGCAGATGTCGTCGCCGATGGTTTCGGCCTTCCAGCCCGGAATCGTCGGCACGAGCATCGCGAGGTTGGTCTTGCCGCACGCCGAGGGAAAAGCGGCTGCGATGTACCTGGCGACTCCTTGTGGGTTCGTCAACTTGAGAATGAGCATGTGCTCGGCGAGCCAACCGTCGTCACGCGCCATCACCGACGCGATGCGCAATGCGAAGCATTTCTTGCCCAGCAACGCATTGCCGCCGTAGCCCGAGCCGTAGCTCCAGATCTCGCGGGTCTCGGGGAAGTGGACGATGTACTTGTTGTCGGGGTTGCATGGCCATGCAACGTCGGCCTGGCCGGCGCCGAGTGGTGCGCCGACGGAATGCACGCAGGGCACCCAGTCGTTGTTGCCGAGAACATCGAGCGCGCCCTGCCCCATGCGCGTCATGATGCGCATGCTGACGGCGACGTACGCCGAGTCGGTGAGCTGCACGCCGATGTGGGCGATGGGCGACCCGAGTGGTCCCA
>CAZVPL010000026.1:0-20694 GCA_964629075.1 uncultured Bifidobacterium sp.
GCGACGAGCTCGCGTTCACGAACGACGGCTCAACGATGGGTCCGATCAGCGGCGCGTACGACTCGACGACCGGAGTGCTCACCCTCACCGGCACCGCGACACCCGCCGAGTACCAGAACGCCTTCCGCGCAGTGACGTTCCGCAACACCACGAACAACCCGACCGCAGTCTCAACGGCACGCACCGTCACGTGGAGAACCGACGACAACCAAGGCACCGACAACCTCAGCACCCCGTCGACCAGCACCATCACGGTTGTCGAAACCGTCCCGTGGACAACCTCGACCACGTTCACGTCGGCCTCGGGGACCGACAGCCTGTACGGCATTGGCGACACGCTGAGCGTCGCAGTCATGTTCAGCGAACTCGTCAACGTCACCGGCACCCCACTCATCCCGATCAACGGGCTGTCGGGGAGATTCCTCTCCTACTCGTCGGGTTCGGGAACGCCGACCCTGGTGTTCAGCTACACCGTTGTTTCGGGAGATGCCGCCCCGGCCGGAACCGGGGTCACAGTCAATTCGCTGGTCCTGAACGGCGGCACTATCCGTGACTCGGTCGGCGCAGACGCGACCCTCAATCACACGGCAATCGCCACCTCGACGGCCCACGCCGTGGATGGGGTGACCGCGACGATCCCGACGTTCACCTCGGCACTCGCGACCCCCACCAACCTCACCACCCTCACCTACACCATCACATTCTCCGAATCCGTGACGGGCGTCGGACCCGACGACTTCACGAACAGTGGAACCGCCGAGAACTGCTCGTTCGACCCCGGCACCGACACAGGCTCGGTACGCACACTCACCGTGACATCGTGCGGCGGTGGCACGGTCGTCCCCGTTTTCGCAGCGAACGGGGCCGTCGACGCAGCCGGGAACCCGGCACCCCTCACTCCCTCCACGTCGACATCGTCGATCAATCGACGCTTCGTGCGTACGATCTCGTTCGCGGTCACCTCGTTCACGAAGATCTACGGCGATGCCCCCTTCAGCGTGTCGGCGACCCCATCGCGCGGAGTCGGCGACGGGGCGGTGACCTACTCCGTGACGACGGGAACGTGTTCGGTCGATGCATCGTCCGGCCTCGTCACCATCACCGGGGCCGGGTCGTGTTCAATTTCGGCAACCGTGGCCGAGGGAACCAACAACATGACTGCGACCGCGACGATGTTGGCGATCGTGACAATCGCCAAGAAATCACTCACAATCACCGCTTCCTCGCACGCCGTGACGTACGGAGACCCGACTCCCACCGTCACTCCGTCGTACTCGGCCTTTGCCTACAACGAGTCGGCTGCCGATCTCACCACTCGACCCACCTGCGCCACCACCTACACAGCCACGTCAAATGCAGGTTCCAGCCAAACAACATCGTGTTCGGCGGCCACGTCCGCCAATTACGCCTTCAGCTACGTCGGCGGCACGGTTGCCATCACGAAGCAACCCGTGAGGGTCACGTTCGTCGACTCGAGCCTCTCGGTCGTCTTCAATGGAACTGCACGCAATGCCCTGGCCACCACGTCGCTTCCCGGCAAGAACCTGGTCTACAGCTATCAGTCGCCTGGTGCACAGGCGACCACGAATGCACCCGTGAATGCCGGCACGTACTCGGTCGTGGCCACCGTTGAAGAAACCAACTTCTCCGGGTCGGCATTTGCGACGATGCTCATCGACAAAGCCCCACAAACCGCACTCAGCTTTGCCAACGGCGCAACGATGACGTTTGGATCGAGCATGCAACTCGTCGCCGTTGGAGGCAGCGGGAGTGGCGCTCTGCGGTATGTGCTCACGTCAGGCCGGTGTGCCGTCTCTGTCGGCGGTGAGCTCACCGCAACCGGAGCGGGCACCTGCGTCGTGCGTGCCACGAGGGCCGCGAGTGCGAACCACATCGCTGCCTCCAGTGCCGACTTCACGATCACGGTGGCGAAGCAGGAGCAGAGCCTCGCGTTCGTCTCGCGACTTCCGTCGTCGCCGATACCGGGTAGTGCGTACATCCCCGGGGCCCGGGCATCTTCGGGCCTCACACCCACGATTTCTGTGACCGCGGGAGCGGACACGGCATGTTCGATGCAAGCTGGCGTCGTCACCTTCATCGACAGGGGTGTGTGCGTCCTCACGGCCCGACAGGCGGGCAACGCGAACTTTGACGCGGCCGCACCGATCACGCAGTCGATCACGGTCGGCAGTCTGAACCAGAACATCACTTTTGCCCAGCCGGCCGAACACCGCATTGGCGAGGCACCGTTCGTCGTCGAGGCATCCTCGTCGAGTGGCCTGCCCGTTGCCTTCAGCGCCACCGGCACTGCGTGCTCGGTCTCGGCCGTCGGCCTCGTGACGATCCTCGCCCCGGGAACCTGTGACATCACTGCCTCGCAAGGCGGAGACCTCTCCTATGCAGCCGCATCACCGGTCACGCGAACCCTCATCGTTCGCGCCGGACTGCCGGGCGTGCCGCACCTCATGAGCGCGTCACCGGGTGATTCGCGTATCAACGCGAGCTATTCGGTTCCGCCGACCGATGGTGGCTCGCCGATCCTCGCCTACGTCGTGGTCGCCACCCCGAACCAGGGCGATCCCACGTCGAGGTCCGACTGCAGTGCGACAACCTTGACCTGCGCGCTCACCGGGCTTGTCAACGGCACTCCGTACCGGGTCAAAGTCGCAGCGGTCACCGAGGCAGGCGTGGGCGACTTCTCCGCCGAATCGGAACCGGTGACACCATTTGCCGCACCCGAGGCGGTGCGAGACCTCGCCGGCGTGCGACGCGACGAGTCACTGCAATTGACCTGGGTCGACCCGCCGAACCTCGGAGGCGGAACTCTCGTCCGCTATGACGTGAGTTATCGCGAACGAGGAACCGAGGAGTTCAGTCCTCCCGCGGCGGTGAACGTTGCATCGAGAGCGGGCTTGACCGTCATGTCGAGCCCGACCTCGCGCGGAACAACCCTGACCGGCCTGGTGAAGGGAAAGACGTACGACGTGAAGGTCGTGACAGTCACGTCGCTCAGCGCATCGCCCGGGGCCTCGAACACCGCCGAGGCCGTGGTTCCGAAGATGAATGTCGCCGAACAACCCCGCAATCTGTCGATCGAGGCGACCTCCGTCTCCACGGCCACGGTGGCGTGGGCGACGCCGTTGCGTGACGGCGGATCCCCCATCACCTCGTACGGGGTGACCACGACGGCCGGTACATGCAGCCAGACCTCGTCGTTGGCCCTGTCGTGCGAACTTCGCGACGTTCCCGCCGGCGCCAACGTGGTTGTCAGTGTCCGGGCCGTCACACGCGTCGGTTCGTCCGATGCCGCCACAGTGCGCGTCACCATGCCCGCACGTCCCGGCGCCCCGAAGATCACGTCGATCACACGAAAGGGGACGTCGGCACTCATCGAATGGACGGCGCCCACGTCCGACGGTGGCCGCGCAATCACGAGTTACCGCTTGAGGGGTGTGTCGAACCTCGACAGCAGAGACGTCGTTCTCTGCAGTTCGACCGACCTCTCGTGCACCGTCGAAGGTTTGGCGATGAGCGCCGCGTACACGTTCACGGCGCGCGCCTTCAATGCGGTCGGTGAAGGAACGGCATCCGACAGTTACTTCGCGCAAGCGTTCTCCGCCATCCCCAGCGTGTGGGGCTCGGTCACCGAGTTGGCAACGGCCAACCGCGTGACGCTGGCCTTGCCACCCGCGCCCGGAACGGTGCGGGTGTCGGCAGCAGCGTCGCGCAACAAGTCGAACGTCATCGCGATGGCGCCGAAGACGTCCATCCCCATCTCGCACGCGATCATCACGGTCGCAGGCACGACGGGAAGAGTCCTTCTTCGCATCAAAGTCGCAGTCGACAAATCGAACCCACAAACAAGCGTCACCATCCCCTATTCGTCCTCGCGCGTGCGAGTCGCCGTGCAATTCGCCAATGCCTACGGCGTTTCGGCGTTGGCGACAAACGGATGGAAACCCGCGGCGAATGCCACTCGGCTCACCGACTCGGCGACAAACGTGCAAAAAGGTGTCACCGCCGTTCGACTCAACCCCATCGGGACAACCATTGGCACTCCCGTGTACTTCGTCGGAGCCTCAAGTGCTCTCAGCGCAGCCGCCAAGGCCGAACTGGCCCGCATTGCGGCAATCATCAAGCGCGACGGTGGTTTGGTCAATGTGACGGGCTATTCGCGTCAGAGCTCATCGACGCCTGCCTCTTTCATCAAGAAGATCTCCGAGCGCCGTGCGCTCGCCGTGGCCAATTACCTTGCCGGCCTCGGAGTGCAACAGTGGATCCGATTCCAGGGCGTCGGCGCCCCGACGACCACCGAAGGCGCAGAGACCGACCGTCGCGTGGTGGTCTCTCTCACGCCGTTCGACTGAAGTCGACGGCTCGACGGCGCGCATCTTCCTTCGACACCTCGTGCTCGGCACGTGCGGCATTCCAGCCGAGCAGCGGTGCCGCAACACGCGCAACCCACTCGAGATTCTCGCGGGTGACCCGACCCACGGTCCCGGCGACGAGGCGGCGGTCGACGATGTCCGACAATGTCCTCGCGCCCTCGTTCGAAACGGCAAACACCACCTGTGCGGCGATGTCACCGGACGGCAGGGCCTCACCAAGACGCCGATCCTCCAGCACAAGATGGAGAATGTCCACGTATTCGGTGCCATAGAGACGGGCAATCATCTCGGCCGACTTCGTTGACAGCCCGGCATCGACCAGCTCGCGACCGGCATCGGCCAAGTACGGACCGGCATCACGCGCCCACGCAAACGTGCCGAACGCAGCGCCACGACGTGAATTGGTCTTCACTTCGCGCAGTCGCTTCAGCTCATTCTTGAACAACTCGTCGACCATTTCCTCGGCGGTCGCGCGGGCCGTCGTCCACTTGCCTCCCCCGATGGTCCACACACTGTCGATGCCTCGGTCGACGTGGTGGTAAAGCTCGTGACGCCGGCTCGCGGTGTACGTGCCCTCGGACCCCGGCGCCTTGATGAGCGGCCGCACACCGACCGTCGTGAGCTCGACATCGTCGTCGGTGAGTGGGCGTTCACTGCGACCCATCGTTGAATTCACCGTGTCGAGGATCGACCGTACGTCATCGTGATCGGCGCGAATTTCTTCGTCACCCATTGGCGTATCGGTGGGACCGATGAAGGACTTCCCCATCCACGGCGACACGATGACGTGCCGGCCCGACTTCGCGCGGGCAAAGACCGCGTCGCGGACGACACCGCCGCCGATGGGCCGCGTCAGGATGTGCACGCCCTTCGACCTGTCGACTCCCACACCGGCATCGCGGCCGAGCGTTGCGAGCACACTGTCGATCCACGGCCCCGCCGCGTTCACAACAACTCCGGCTCGAACCTCGACCGAATCGCCGTTCAGAAGATCAGTCGCCCGAATTCCTTCGACAACGAGTCGCTCACCTTGGTGGTCGACCAGAAAGGCGTCTGCCCGACAGTGATTGATGAGAACGGCTCCGGCAGCCTCTGCCGACTTGGCGTAGGCCAACAGCAGACGCTCGGGGTGAACGTTCAGCGTGTCGTGATAGGCAAATGCGCCCAACAACCCCGATGGCTCGAGCCATGGAACCGACTGCAGCAGTTTCTTCTTCGACATCCACCGCGGGTGCGGAATGCGAAGAGACGCCGGAACCTCTCGGTTCCGGTCGTATGACAGCAGGTCGTACAGCGCCATACCCGCCCCGAGAATCGGCGCACCGGGTTTGCTCCAGCGCCAGGCGGGCATGATGAACTTCGTTTGCTCGACGAGGTGCGGCGCACCAAGAGCGAGAATCCGTCGCTCGCGCAGACTCTCGCGCACCACGCCAAAGTCGTACTGTTCGAGGTACCGAATACCGCCATGGATGTATTTGGTCGTGGCGGCACTTGTTTCCGCGCCGAAATCTCCCCGGTCAACGAGTGCAACCTTGAGGCCGCGCGATGCGGCCTCGCGAGCCACCCAGATTCCCGTGATGCCGCCACCGACGACGGCAACGTCAAAACCTTCCCGCAAACGCTCGACGGGGCGAGAGAGCACGTCAGCCCCCCATTCGACCCGGAAATTGCGACATGCGACGAGTTTACGACCCGACCCCCGCCCGAACGGGGGTCAGCTCCCAAACCGTTGTCTGCGCCTAGCATCGTCGCAATGATCAACTGGGCCGCCGATGTCATCGACGCAATCGGTTTCGCAGGCGTCGCCGTACTCGTCGCCCTCGAAAACGTTTTTCCGCCAATTCCCTCCGAGCTGATTCTTCTCCTCACCGGCTTCAACGTGAGCGAGGGACGCTTCGACTTCGTCAGCGGCGTCCTCGCTGCGACGGTGGGCTCGGTCGTTGGCGCGTACTTTCTGTATGCAATCGGTCGCCTCGTCCACGAGGAGCGTCTCGAGAAGTTGCTCGCCGGTGTCGGCAAGTACCTGGGCCTGAAAAAGAGCGACGTCCACAAAGGTTTCCAATGGTTCGAACGGCACGGAACGTTCGTCGTGCTGTTCGGTCGCCTCATTCCCGTCGTCCGATCCGTCGTCTCCATTCCCGCAGGCGCAGAAAAGATGCCCCTCCTGCGCTTCACGCTTCTGACTGCCGCAGGTTCGCTCGTCTGGAACATCATCTGGGTCGCCATCGGATGGGGTCTCGGCGATCAGTGGGAAAAAGCGGGCAAGTGGGGTGACTACCTGCAATACGGCGTCGTCGCCGCCATCCTTCTCGGTCTCGGAGTCATCGTGGTTCGTGCGCGTCGGCGCAACGCCAGCAAGAGTGGGCCTCTCCCCCGTCAATGACGGGCGATGCGACCATGACCGAGACAGCTTGGATTTCCCGCGAGGCAAACGATTCGGCGCAGATCGGCGCCGCCATCTCGAAATTCGAGACCGAGACGGGAGCAGCGCTTCACTGGATCGCCCGCCACCACCTCATGGAGGGCTCGGGGATCGCCGAGGACCCTTTCCCTCGCATCGAAGAACACGATGGTTACCTGTTCGGGATCCTTTACGTGCCGTCGAATCCCGGGGACATCTTTGCCGAATTCGATGAGATCGCCTTCGTTGCCACGCACGATGCCGTACTCGGCACGTACTCGAGACAGGAACGAAGTGTGCTCGACTGGCCCGACCTCTTCGAGCGTAACTCGACACGTGCGATATTCGGCCCGAACGACGACGGCGGGGGCGTTGCCCTCGTCCGCATGCTGAAGACGATCGTCAAGCAACTGAAGACCGATGCGGAACACTTCGACGAAGCCACGTCAACGGTGGCCCAGAATCTTGGCATCGACCTCGAGCACGGGAGTCTCGAACTCGCTGCGGAGCGCATGCGAAAGCTGTCTCGTCGTGAACGGGCAGGCCTGAAGAATGCGGCCGATGAGCAACGGACTTCAATTGCCCGTCAGCGCAACGAGTTGCCGTTGATGCGCCGTGTCATCATCGAGACCGAGAACATCCTTGCGCGGCTCGCCGACGACTCGCTCGACCTCAGCAAGGACACTCGCGGAAACTCCCGTCAACTATTCACTCGGAACCTCGAAATTTTCATTGCCGACACGTACATCGACGCGAAGCACGTCTCCTCGTTGATGACAGCGATCGACGATCGCCTCTCGGTCATTCACGACTACATGAGGCAGTTGAAGGACGACGAAAACGTCACGGCAAACCGATTCACCGGCGCCATTGCCTCGATCATGCTGGTTCCCACCTTTATCGTGGGTCTCTACGGCCAGAATTTCGTGAACCTTCCGGAAACCACGTGGCGATTCGGTTATCTGTTCTCGTGGGGTGTCATCGTCCTCGTCACGGCGGGCCAGGTCTGGTACTTCAAGCGTCGACGTTGGATTTAGCCCGACACGGTTCTTCGCCGTTACACTTGGGCACCCACGCGGGTGTAGCTCAATGGCTAGAGTTCCAGCCTTCCAAGCTGGCTATGCGGGTTCGATTCCCGTCACCCGCTCCAAGATCTTCGACAGAAAGCCCCTCAGTGTCCATCAGAGGGGCATTTTTGCGGTGAAACGGGTTCCCTCGGGGTCCACGGCCCAGCCGGGGGCCTCACCCCAGGTGTCGCCGAAGACAAGTTCAGCCATCGGCGCCCGCCGCACGGGTCCGTGGGCTCCGGCAGGCTTGCCGAGGGTGATCGTGGCGGCGATCTGCGCGTGGCCCGGAAGCCCAAGGAGGGCCGTGAGATCGGCCTCCACGGGGGCGTGGAAGGCCGTGAGCGCGCCTCCGTATCCGAGACCGCGGGCGGCCAGAAGGAGATTCTGGCAAGCCGGATAAATGGACGCCCCTTCGATGTGGACCTTGCCGCGATAGCGCAGGTTGACGGCAAGCACCAAGACGGGAACACCGGCAAAGTTGTCGACGTAGTGCTGCATCGTGCGGGCCATGCGTGCCTTCGGCGAATCAGGCCGCTGCCCACTGCCCTCGTCGTAGCCCTCGTTGGTTCGTTTGCCACCCCATATCTCTCTGGCCCCACGCGCAATCAGTTCTTTCACTTCACGCGAACGCGCGGAGTCGGTGAAAACCATGAACCGGAATGGCTGCCGGTTCGAACCACTGGGCGCACGAGTTGCAGCAAAGAGGATGTCCCGAAGCACGTCGTCGGGCACCGGTTCGGACGCGTATCGACGGATCGCACGCGTAGTCCGGATGCCCTCGAGAAGTTCGACCCGCTCGCTCTCAGCCAAAGATCATCACCCCGTCGTCGATCGGAGACTCACGGAACATCTTCTTGTCCCGCTTGAAATTTTGCGGATTGATCCACGGCTCTCGGTCGCCCTGCCGCGGAAAGAGGTGCATGACGCGTTCCATGTAACCGGCACTGAAGTTTTCGATCCACCGTCGCTCCGGCATGTCCTTGTCCTCGGATCTCAGCGTCGGCCGACAGATCCGTGCACCTTTGGAACGCATGTAATTGAGAAGTCGACAGACATATTCGGACGTGAGATCGGCACGCAGCGTCCATGAGGCGTTGATGTAACCAAATGTCGACACGAGATTCGGCACACCTGAGTACGCGAGGCCCTTGTAGGTCCAGGTCTTCGAAAAATCGACGGGCTCACCGTCGACGGTGAAGTCCATTTCGCCAAGAGTTACGAGTTCAAGACCCGTGGCCGTGACGATGATGTCTGCATCGAGATGGTCGCCCGACACCAGGTCGATTCCAGTCTCGGTCCACGTGAGGATCTTGTCGGTGACAACGTCAATCTTTCCCGCTTTGATTCCCTTGAAGAAATCGCTGTTGGGGACGAGACAAAGGCGCTGATCCCAGGGGTTGTAGGGAGGAGTGAAGTGCTTTTCGACGTCGTAACCCTCGGGCAGCTCTTTGCGAATCTCCTCGAGGAGAAACTTTCGGACACGCTCGGGATGGGTGCGTGTGCGGTTGTAGGCGAGCTGTTGAAAGGCGGTGTTCCGATACCGAGTGACGGCGTAGGCGAGGCGACCGGGGAGCACCTTGCGGAGTCTGTTTGCGAACTTGTCGACGTCGGGTCGGGAAACCATCCAGGTCGGCGTGCGTTGCAGCATCGTGACGCGAGCCGCACGATCGGCCATGGCGGGGACGATGGTGACGGCGGTGGCTCCGGACCCGATGACAACCACTCGCTTGCCCGTGTAATCAAGGTCTTCAGACCAATTCTGCGGGTGCACGACGACCCCGCGAAAACGATCGCGCCCCGGAAACTCCGGTTCATGACCGCGCTTGTACGAGTAGTAGCCCGAACACATGAAGAGGAAGTTGCACGAAATCGTTCTCTCTTCGCCGGTTCGCGTGTCGCCGGTGGTCAAGGTCCATCGCGCATCGGGTGTCGACCACGAGGCCGCCTTCACATGGGTCCGGAACCGAATCTTCGACGCTACGCCGAATTCCTCGACCGTCTCACGGAGATAGTCCATGATCGAATGACCATCGGCGATCGACTTCTCGTGCGTCCAGGGCTTGAACGAATACCCGAGAGTGTGCATGTCGCTGTCGGAGCGAACGCCGGGATAGCGAAACAGATCCCATGTTCCACCGATGTCGTCTCGACCTTCCAGCACGGCGTACGTACGGTCGGGACAACGCCGAGAAAGGTGGCATGCGGCACCGATTCCGGAGATCCCCGCGCCAACGACGATGACGTCGAAATGTTCCACCACGAACTCCACCCTATTGCGCACGCTCCTCGGGTGTTCAGTCGCCGTCGACGCATCTGTGGCACACTCACGGGATGCCCCCCAGCACTTCGATCAAGGCCGTCATCTTTGACGTCGGTGGGGTTCTCACCAGCCCGCTGCGCGAAACATTCGAAAAAATTCAGGCCGGTGGGGCCGTCGACCTTTCCAAGGTCGGTCCGCAGTTCCGCGACACGTTCATGGTCGGCCACGACGGCGACCTTCCCTCGCACCGCCTCGAGCGGGGCGAGATCTCGATGGACGAGTTCGTCGCCACGCTCGGCGAGGCCCGCGATGCCGTGTGGACACTCATGCACCCCGACTCGCCGCACTCTCTCTTCACCCACGTGACACCCCACGACGGAATGCATCGACTCGTTGACGACGCCCGCGAGGCCGGCTACAAGACCGGGATTGTGTCGAACATCTTCACCGAGTACATCCCGCGATGGGACGAGATCACCAACCACGTCGGTCGGTTCGACTCCGTCGTCTATTCATGCTCCGCCGGAGTGCGCAAACCCAACCGCGCGATTTTTGACATCGCTCTCGCAGAACTCGCAATCGAGGCAAACGAGGCGCTGTTCATCGACGACACACCCGACATGGTTGCTGCGGCCAGAAGCTACGGGTTTGTGTCGGTGGAAGTCGACAACCACGAATCGGCGATCGCCGAGGCGCGACGCATTCTCGCTATCTGACCTCGTCCCAGCTCTTGCCACGAATCTTCAGTGCGATTGTCTCGTGGTAGCGGTGAATCTTGCACTCGTGGTCGGACAGGATGTGCTCTTTGTAACCGGACGACTGCTTCGTTCGCTTCAACTGCTCGTAGATGGAAATGTCCTCACCGACGACCACCTTCAGCGTTGCCCAGTGGTCTGACATCCTGTTGAAGTAGTCGGCGTAGTCGGGGTCGTTTTGATCGCCCGGATAAATGAGCTGCCAGCAGAGGAACCGTGTGCGATCGACGCCGAGCGGGATCGGATTGAACACCTGGATGTGTTCGGGGTTGCAGTTGAACACCGTGTTCGGGAAAACCACGTAGTGACAGATCGCCCACTTGTGATGGTCGAAATTCTCATCCCATTTGTCGAGGTGCTGCGGACGCGGTACGAAACACATGTAGTTGTCACCGACAACATGGAACGCCGCCTTCCGACACGCCTTCGTGAATTCGGGTGGCGAGTGGTGCAGTTCGGTGACGTGATAGATCTCGTTGAAGCCATCGACGATCGCCTTGTACGACACCGGGACGTCCCATTCGACGACCTCGTAGACGACCATCTCGTCCATGTTGAACGCGCCGAGGTCGGCCATGATGTCGGCCCCGAGACCTTCGGCCAGTGGCGGCGCATCGTCACCGAGGAGGTTGATCCACACCCAGCCGCCCCACTCGGCGGCAGCAACCTTCGGTGCACGAACGTCACGCAGATGCTCCTCGGAGAAGTCCTCGCGCTCGGGAACACCGACCAGCTTGCCCGTCGTGTCGTACACCCACCCGTGGTACGGACAGGTGAACCGTCGCGCCTTGCAGCCCTTCAACTCTCCGACAATGGCGGGGCCACGGTGTTGACACACATTGTGGAAGGCTGCGACGCTTCCGTCGGGCTGACGCGTGATGATGATCGTCTCACCGTGACCTTCGAAGGTGATCCAGTCGCCCGGGTTCGGAAAATCCTCGGACCGGCCACCGAGTAGCCAATGCTTGTTGAGAACGTGCTCGCGCTCGAGTTCGTACTGGACGGGGTCGGTGTATGGCTGGCGACTCATCTTGCTCGGCCCGTAGTCGGGCATCGTGCGAATCTGCGGGCCAACGCGCGCGGGCAATGTGCCGCGGGTGGGAACGTGGACCATGGAAACCCTCCGGGGATGCAGTGTCGTGGAGTAATTGACTCCATGGACATTTTGCCACACCTGACCGGTGCACAAAGGGCTGAACGACTAGCCGTGCCCCTTGATTTTCAGGGCCATCGTCTCGTGGTAGCGGTGAATCTTGCACTCACGCTCGGACAGGATGTGCTCTTTGTAACCCGAAGAATTCTTGGTGCGCTTCAGTTGCTCGTAGATGGCGATGTCCTCGCCCACAACGATCTTGAGTCCTGCCCAGAGCCGCTCCATGCGGGCAAAGTAGGCGGCGTAGTCGGGGTCGGCCATGTCCCCCGCGTAGACGATCTGCCAGCAGAGGAACCGCGTGCGATCGACACCGACCGGGATCGGATTGAACACCTGGATGTGTTCGGGGTTGCAGTTGAACACCGTGTTCGGAAAAACGACGTAGTGGCAGATCGCCCACTTGTGATGGTCGTAGTTCTCGTCCCACTTGTCCATGTTTTCCGGCTTGGGCACGAAACACATGTAGTTGTCGCCAACGACATGGAACGCTGCCTTTCGACACGCCTTCGTGAATTCGGGCGCGACGTGATGCAGTTCGGTGACGTGGTAGATCTCGTTGAATCCGTCGACCACGGCCTTGTACGACACCGGGACGTCCCATTCGACGACTTCATGAAGGATCATGTCTTCCATTTTGTAAGCGCCGAGATCGGCCATGATGTCGGCCCCGAGACCCTCTTCCAGCGGAACCGCTTCGTCGCCGGCGAGGTTGATCCACACCCAGCCGCCCCACTCTCCGACTGCGACCTTCGGTGCGCGAACATCACGCAAATGCTCCTCGGAGAAGTCCTCGCGCTCGGGAACGCCGACCAGCTTGCCCGTCGTGTCGTACACCCAGCCGTGGTACGGACAGGTGAACCGTCGCGCCTTGCATCCGGTCATCTCCGACACGAATGCGGGGCCGCGGTGCTGGCAGACGTTCTGGAACGCTGCGAGCGATCCGTCGGGTTGACGGGTGATGACAACTGTCTCTCCGTGACCTTCAAACGTCATCCAGTCGCCGGGGTTCTTCACGGTCGACGCATGTCCCCCAAGAATCCAGTGCTTGGCCAAAACGTGTTCGCGCTCGAGTTCGTACTGCACGGGGTCGGTGTACGGCTGGCGACTCATCTTGCTGGGGCCGTAGGTGGGCATGTTGTGAATCTGCGGACCGACGCGAGCGGGAAGCGTGCCGCGGGTGGGTATGTGAACCATGCTCTGTCTCCTTTCGGTTCAATTCTTTCAGAAAGCGACAGGACACTGACGCGGACCCCGCACCTGTCCGCCGGCCCATGTCACCGCCGTCGGGTCGACAAGGCTGAATTCGGGTATCCGTTCCATCCACGTCTGCAGGGCAACCTTCAGCTCGAGTCGTGCAAGGTTCGACCCTGCGCACCGGTGAATCCCCGCTCCGAACGCGACGTGGCGGTTGTTCTGACGGTCGAGGATCACCTCGTCGGGGTGCTCGAACTGCCGCGGGTCACGGTTCGCCGCCGGAAACGTCATGAGGATGCGGTCGCCCGCCTTCATGGGACAGCCCTGGAACTCGATGTCACGGTCGACGATGCGAGCCATTGTGACCGGCGCGTATGCGCGGAGAAACTCTTCGATTGCCGTCGGCCACAGATCGGGGTTGTCGCGCAATTGCGCGCGATGTTCGGGATGTCCCGCCAGGTGCCACAACGACGAACCGATGGCCGACCACGTGGTGTCGATTCCGGCGACCAACATGAGGTTGCAGACGCCGATGACGTACTCGAGAGGAGCCGGCTGGCCTTCGACACGAAGTGCCAAGAGGTCGGTGATGAGATCGTTTTCCCGGGGATTGGCCTTTCTCTCGTTGATCTGGCCGACGAAGAACTCGATGATCTTCAGCCGGTTCGCACGACGCAGTTCGGGATTCGTGAGACCCACCTCGAGGGCACCACGAACCCACTCGGTGAAGGTGTCGGACATCTCGACGGGAACACCGAGCATGCGGGCAATCACGTTGACGGGAATTCGCTGCGCGTAGTCGGCGGCTGCATCGGCACGGCCCTTGTCGATGAAGCCATCGATGAGACCGTTGCAGAAGTCGCGCATGTCGTGTTCATACGTGGCGACCGATTGCGGCGAGAACACCGGCAGGATTGCTCGGCGATGCCAGTGATGGTCGGGCGGGTCGGACGTGATGGGCGGGGCCTTCACGCCCCCGTAGGGACCTTCGAGCTGGCCCGGTGGTGGCGGAACAACGATGATCTCGCGGGAAGTGAAGACCTCGTGCTCCTGTGCGATCGCGACGACATCCTCGTAACGAGTGGGCAACCACGACCCACCCCATTTGTCGGAGTGTGCGATCGGGCAGTCGGACTCTCGGACCCGGTCGAACGTTGGGAACGGATCCCAAACGAACTCATGGTCGAAAATGTCGTACCCGGTGTCCTGCTTCACGATCCCCCCATCCGAAGCTTCGACTTTTTCTTGCTGACGGCTGCTAGCCGATGATTTCGATCGCCCGCTCGGGGCAATTCCCTTCGGCTCGCCGCGCTTTGGCCTCGAGATCGGCGGGAATGTCACCCTCGATCAGAATCGTGGCGTTGCCAATGTCGTCGCTTCCGAAGATTTCGGGAGCAGCAATCGCACACATCTGATGACCCTGACAACGACCTTCAACCAAGCGCACTTTCACGACAAGGACCCTAGCGCAGCATCGTTCACCAGTTCCCACAATCTGCGGCGTGCTTCGGGTGTGTCACGTCGACGTGTCGATCCGAGACGGTGGATCGGTCGCTTCGCACGATCACACCAGAAACCTCCCGAGCCGATGGTCGGCGCATCGGCACCGGCAAGCCATGCAATCGTGTCGGCCCCCTGGGACGCGGTGCGAAGAATTGGCCGGGTGACGGCCCTGAAAGCAGGTATCGATGTCGCGACTCCGGGAGTGTCGGCCCAACCGGGATGCATCGCATGGAACGCGACACCACGTACCGACCCATCGCCCGCCCACATCTCGTTCAACGTGACCTGTGCCCGCTTGGCGATTGCGTACTGACGGGTGCCGTCGTACTTCGCATCGGGGAGTTCGAGGCCGTGGCCCCTGTCGAAGTCGGGAAGACCCGTTGCATACATGCCGCCCGACGACACCGTGATGACACGTCCGTTCGCAGCAGCAAGCGGGGTGAGAAGACTGTGCGTGAGGAGGAATGGTCCGTAGACATGAACTGCGAGGGTCGTGTCGTGGCCAGCCGAGGTGCGCGTGCGTTCTTTCAACAGCGCACCCGCATTGTGAACGACAGCATCGATTCGCGGATGCGTAGCGGCCAACCAAGTTGCAAGTTCGCGCACTTCACCAAGTTCACCCATGTCGGCAACCGAGACTTCAAGGGTCCCGACGCCGTTCGTCTTTTTGATTCGCTCGACGGCTTCCTCGCTGCGTGACCGATCACGACCGACCACCACGAGGTCGGCACCCATTGATCGCAGTTGACATGAGGCGGCGTAACCGAGCCCCGAGGTGTGGCCCGTGACGACAACCGTCTTGCCGACGAGCGACATGCCGTCGAGTGACTCGAATGATCGCGAGCGAATCGCATAGCCGATGCGACTGAACCCAGGGACCACGAGTGCATCCATCGCACCATCGAGAAAGGAAGTCACGAGAGCCATGGAACACGAAAAGTTGGGGAATCGCCATTTCTGGGACAATTCGACGGTAGGGTCGTATTTCTCGCGGGTCGTCCGCGGGTCCCCATGGGTGCACACCGGCGTCCGTGGCTGAGTCCCCCCACCCGGAGCCCCCAATGTCACCTGCCATGTCCCCTTCTGTCGTCTCGTCGTTCGACGACCTCGACCTGCATTCCTCGCTGAAGAACCACCTTGCCTCGCAGGGCATCGAGGTTCCCTTTCCCATCCAGGCTGCGGCAATTCCCGACGCCTTGGCGGGTCACGACGTTCTCGGTCGCGGCCGAACGGGTTCGGGAAAGACACTCGCTTTCTCCCTTCCGTTGCTCACACGGCTCGCCGAGTCGAACAAACCACGACGTGCAAACAAGCCCCGTGCGCTGATTCTCGTGCCGACGCGCGAACTTGCGAACCAGGTGAACGAAGTGATCATGCCCCTCGCGCGCAGCCTGCGCATGTTCACCACCACCATTTATGGCGGCGTGGGTTACGGCGGCCAGCTGAACGCGCTGCGCAAGGGAGTCGACATTGTCGTGGCGTGTCCCGGTCGTCTCGTCGACCACATGGACTCACGCAACGTCGACTTCAGCGACGTTGAGATCACGGTTCTCGACGAGGCCGACCACATGGCGGAACTCGGGTTCCTTCAGCACGTCGAGCAGATTCTCGCCGCAACGCCGCGTGGATCCCAGCGCCTGTTGTTCTCGGCGACACTCGACCGCGGCATCGACCGCCTCGTCGACAAATTCCTGAACTCGCCCATCACCCACGAAGTCGATCCCGCTGACTCGCCGGTTGACGCAATGTCACACCACGTGCTCCACATCGACCAATCCGACCGTGTCGGAATTCTGAAGGACCTCTGCGCAGCCCCGGGCAAAACCCTCGTGTTCACCCGGACGAAGCACGGCGCCGCGCGACTGACCGAGCAACTGATGAAGGCCGGCGTGCCCTCGGTCGAGCTACACGGCAATCTGTCGCAGTCGGCTCGCGCCCGCAATCTCGCAGCGTTCGCGGCGGGCCGCGCCGACACGCTCGTCGCCACCGACATCGCTGCTCGTGGTATCCACGTCGACGACGTGAGCCTTGTCATTCACGCCGATCCGCCCGAAGAGCACAAGGCATACCTGCACCGTTCCGGTCGCACCGCACGCGCCGGCGCCTCGGGCACCGTCGTCACCCTCATGACCGACAAGCAACGACGCTCCGTTCGCGCGCTGACCAAGCAGGCCGGCATCATGCCCACCACCACCAAGGTGGCTCCGAATCATCCATTCCTGAACGAACTGGCACCCGGTGACCGGGTGTTCGTGGAGACATCCTCGATCGACATGCATCCGGCTCCGGAGCGCAAGCCCGGCGGCCCCCGCAAGGGTGGTGCCAAGCGTCAATTCAACGGTGGTCACAAGCCATCGGGCCCAAAGTCCCACGGTGACCGGTCGCAAAACGATCGGTCGCGCGACAACACGGCACGCCCATCAGCGGGCAAACAACGCAACAAGTACCGGGGCAACCGCAAGGCCAGGTAGCAGGCTCCCCACGCGGATCGGCTTCACATCCATGAAGCGCAATCCGATGCCGAGAACCATGATTCCGCCGGTTGCACTCATTTCGTGCACCATCCGGTCGGTCAGAACAGCGTCGAGACCCGAAGCGCTCAGCGTCATCACTGCTTGGTAGGCCGCCACCACGAAGGCGCTGAGCGCCACACCCCAACCCATTGTCGCGGCGAAGATGATCGATACCAGGCCGTCGAGTGCCGACTTGACGATGAGGATCTGCGCACCACGCCCCAAGCCGTCGTCGATCGACCCGAGAATCGACATGGGACCGATCGAGAACAACAACGTCGCCGTGACAAAGCCTTCGACGAAACGAGGATGAAACGTGGTCGCGCGGGATCGCTTGGCGAGCACGGCCTCGGCACGCGCCTTCACCCAGTTCCCGAGCACGAAGAACCCGTGTTCGATACGCGCAAGCTCACCGATGATGCCACCCAGCACCACGCTGACCAATGGAAACACAATGTTGTCGGTCTGCGCCGCTGTCGAGATGCCAAGAACGATCGTCACCATTCCCACCGCCTGTTCGATGGTGGTGCGCATGTTGTCGGCGACGTACTTGCCGACGCCGAGACCCACGATCGTCCCACCGATGATGGTGAGAAAATTCGTGATCGTGCCGATGCCGCGCATCGGGTCAGTCTGCCAGGAGGCGTCGCACCAACCGGCCGAGCGGAACGCGGAAGTCGTCGAGCAGTTTGAAGCCTGCGCTGCGCAGCGCGGCATTGTCGAGCACCGAGTTTGCGGGTCGCTTCGCGGGACGCGGAGGCTGAAGATCCGCCGTTGCAATTGGCTCCACGCGCGCAGGGTCTTCGCCGGCCGCCTCGAGCACTGCACGGGCGAAGCCACACCAGCTGACGGCACCCTGGTTCGTGAGATGGAACGTGCCTGCAGCGCCGGCTTCGACGAGTGACAACATTCCGTCGGCTGCGTCGTCGGCGAACGTGGGATGGCCAATCTGGTCATCGACGAACTTCAGGCCGGGCTGCGATGAAGCAATGCGCAGGATCGTTTTCACCATGTTGTTGCCGTGGTACCCGCACACCCACGAAATGCGGGCGACGAGGTCGACGTCGCGCATTGCATGCTCACCCGAGAGCTTCGAGGCACCGTACACAGACTGCGGATTCGTGGGATCGGTCTCGACGTAGGGCGTCGTCTTCGTTCCATCGAAGACGTAGTCGGTGCTGACGTACAGAACGCGGGCGCCGACACGCGAGGCCGCCGCGACGATGTTCCGCGAGCCGCCCCCGTTGACGGCCTCTGCCTTCGCCGGGTCGGACTCACAGGCATCGACCGCGGTCCAGGCAGCGCCGTGCAGGATCCAGTCGGGCCGCGAGTTTCCGATCACCGAATCGACGGCGGCCGAATCACTGATGTCGAGTGTCGAATGCGTGGTGGCGACCACGTCATGGCCTGCCGCGGAAAAAACACGGACGAGTTCGGTGCCCAACTGACCGGCCGCGCCGGTGACGAGAACCTTCACTTCTTGCCCTTGAGTGGCTCCCACCACCAGCGGTTGTCGCGATACCACTGCACGGTTTCCTGGAGAGCCTCATCGAGAGTGCGGGTTTTTTTCCAGCCCAGTTTCGTGATCTTGTCGATGTTCACCGAGTAACGGCGGTCATGACCCTTGCGATCTTCGACGTACTGCACCATCTCCTCGCCGACCCCGAAAATTCCGAGCAACTTGTCGACGAGCACGCGGTTGGGTGTTTCGTTGCCGGCACCGATGTTGTAGATCTCGCCAACGGTGCCCTTGGTCAGCACCAGATGAACACCTGAGCAGTGGTCGTCGACGTAGAGCCAGTCGCGTTCGTTCAACCCGTCGCCGTACAGCGGGATCTTCTTGCCATCGATCAGGTTTGTGGTGAAGAGCGGAATTGCCTTCTCGGGGTACTGATACGGCCCGAAGTTGTTGGTGCACCGGGTAACCAGGACGGGCGTGCCGTGCGTGTGGTGGTACGCGAGCGCAATGAGATCGGACCCCGCCTTCGACGCCGAATACGGCGATCGTGGCTCGAGCGGATCGGTCTCGAGCGACGAGCCCACCTCGACCGAGCCGTAGACCTCGTCGGTGCCGATGTGCAGAACACGACCAATGTCGAGTTTGCGGGCGGCGTCGATGACGACATTGGTGCCGAAGCAGTTCGTGAGAATGAAGTCTTCCGACCCATCGATGGATCGATCGACGTGGCTCTCGGCGGCAAAGTGCACGACTGCGTCGTGGCCCTTCATTGCCTCGGCGACCACCGACGGGTCGCAGATGTTGCCCTTCACGAACTTGAACCGCGGGCTGTCGTCGACGTCTTTCAGAGTCGAAAGATTGCCGGCATAGGTAAGGGCGTCGAAGACGGTGACTTCGTCATCGGTGTGATCGAGGATGTAGCGGACGTAGTTGGAACCGATGAATCCTGCGGCGCCGGTGATGAACTGCTTCATGAGGGGTACTCCGTGGTTTGGCGACTGCGTTCGGGGGCAGGATTCTCAGGGACGAAGATTGAAATGCGGCTGCCACTGCGGCTGGATGTCGCGGCGCAGGGGATTGTTTTGATCGCGATTCGACAACAACGGCTCGGCGACGCCCCAATCGGCGCCCACCTGCGGGTCATTCCATGCCACGCCCAGTTCGTCGGACGGGTTGTAGTAGCCGTCGACCAGGTAGGTGATGACCATGTCGGAGACCGCGGCGAAACCGTGCGCCACACCGGGCGGGATGAACACACCGTGGTGGTTCTCGCCGGTGAGGTCGAGTTCGAGCGTGGCACCATCGGTGGGGCCGCCCTCACGCAGGTCGTGCAGCACCACTCGGGCGTGCCCGAACGGCACGTACCAGTAGTCGGCCTGGTGCAGGTGGTAGTGCAGGCCGACGAGCGCCCCCTGCTGCCGGTTGGCCCGGTTGCCCTGGATCATCTCGCGGCCGTGCGGGAACCACTCACGCCGGTAGGTCTCGATGAACATGCCGCGCTGGTCGCCGTGGATCGCCGGTTCGACGATCCAGACCCCGGAGATGACCGTGCTCTCGTAGATGTACGCCATGGACGTTCGGCCTCGCTGTTCCGGTCTTGCTATTCCACGTCGATCTGACAGTGATCGCCCACCATCAGCCGCAGCGCACGGGGACGGGCCTGCGAACGCGACACGACCACGTCTTTGCCGATGAGGCTGTCTTCGAGCCGCGGGATGTCGTCGATGCGGCTGTCGCTCATGACGACCGAGTGCTCGATCTCGCTGTTGCGCACGACGCACCGGTCGCCGATGGCGCTGAACGGGCCGATGAAACTGTGCTCGATCACTGCGCCGGCACCGATGACGAGCGGACCGCGCAGCGTGGACGCCACCACCGTGGCGCCGGCCTCCACCACCACCCGCCCGTCGACGGTGGACGCATCGTCGACGGCGCCGTCGAGCCGGGTGTCGATCTTCTCGAGCAGCAGCCGGTTGGCCTCGAGCAGCGGGGTGAGCTTGC
>CAZVPL010000026.1:20704-21037 GCA_964629075.1 uncultured Bifidobacterium sp.
CTGGTCGACGAGCCACTGGATGGCGTCGGTGATCTCGAGTTCGCCACGCGGCGACGGGGCGATGGCCCGCACCGCGTCGTTGATGGTGCGGTCGAACAGGTAGACGCCGACCAGCGCCAAGTCGGTGGGCGGATCCGCCGGCTTCTCGACCAAGCGCACCACATGGCCGGCGTCGTCGAGTTCGGCGATGCCGAAACGGTGCGGATCGGGTACCCGCTTCAACAGGATCTGCGCGGTGGGCGGTTCGGCGGTGCCCCGCGCCGCCTCGAAGGCCCGCACGAACGCACCGAGATCCTGCTCGAGCAGGTTGTCGCCGAGGTACATCACGAAGTC
>CAZVPL010000027.1:0-20982 GCA_964629075.1 uncultured Bifidobacterium sp.
GGGACGATGGCGCGGGTGAAGCCGAGGCGAGAAGCTTCGGCGAGGCGACGGCCAACCTGGGCGACCTGACGAACTTCGCCGGCGAGGCCGACTTCGCCCACCACGACGAGATCGGCGGGAAGTGGCTTGTTGGCAACCGCGGAGACGAGTGCGAGACACATCCCGAGATCGGCGCCCGGTTCGGACAACTTCACACCACCGACGACGGATGCGTAAACCTCGTGACCGGCGAGCGACACTCGCGCACGGCGTTCAAGGACGGCAAGCAGTAGTGCGAGACGACCCGAGTCGACGCCTTGTGCGGAGCGCCGTGGTGGAGCGCCACCCGACACGGGATTGGTGAGCGCCTGCAGTTCGACGAGGAGGGGTCGCTGACCTTCGAGCGTGGGAACGACGACCGAGCCGGGAACTCCGGTGCGGCGGTCGGCGAGGAACAACTGACTTGCATCAGGGACACCGACCATTCCGGTTTCGGTCATTTCGAAGAGGCCGAGTTCGGACGTGGGCCCGAAGCGATGTTTGGCGGCACGCAGCAGGCGAAGTGCGTGGTGACGCTCACCCTCGAAGGAGAGCACCGTGTCGACAACATGCTCGAGGACTCGTGGTCCGGCGAGGCCGCCCTCTTTGGTGACGTGGCCAACCATGATGACGGGAAGGTTGCGGTGCTTTGCCTCTTGTACAAGCCGGTGTGCGCACCCGCGCACCTGCACGACAGAACCGGGTGGCGAGGAAAGTTCGGGGTCGGCGATGGTTTGGATGCTGTCGATGACGACAAGGTCGGGGGAGACCTGTTGGATGGCATTGAAAATATTGGGCAGGCTCATCTCGGCGAGGAGCCACACGTTGTCGTTCAGTGCACCGAGGCGTTCGGCCCGCAGGCGCACCTGCTGGGTGCTTTCTTCGGCCGTGACGTAGAGGGTTTTTTTCGGCCACGCGGCAAGGAGCTGCATGAGAAGCGTGCTCTTGCCGATGCCGGGTTCGCCACCGAGCAACGTGACGGAGCCAGGAACGAGACCACCGCCCAGAACACGGTCGAGTTCGGGGATCGTGGTTGGCTGGGGCTGGCCAACAGCGCTGTCGATTTCGGTGATCGGCTTGGGCTCGCCGGGTGCAACAAGAGACATGCCGACGGCGAGTGAGGCAAGTTGTGGTTCAGGGCCTTCGACGTCTTCGACCAGTGAGTTCCAGGCGCCGCAGGCAACGCACTTGCCCGCCCACTTGGGGAACGAGCCGGTGCACTCGGTGCAGCGGTAGACGAGTCGAAGTCTTGCCATCGCGACAACGATAGGCGATGGGTGTCAGTGGCTATTCGTCGACTTCGACGTAGCGGGGACGTCGTGATTGCTTGCGCCACACGCGGAAGCCGACCCAGCCGATGAATGCGAGCCACGCAAGAAGAAGTGCGCGAGCGACGAAGGAAAGGATGCCTCCGATCGTGCCGGCGACATCGACCTCGTTGGTTGTGGTTGCAAGGTCGACGGGGGTGCCGTCGGTGGCGACTCGCCACGTGAGCACTCCGTCTTGCGCCGCGCCGGTAGTCGACTCGACCTTGCCCGGAAGCTTTGCGTTGACCTGAAGGCTGATTGCCTTGCCGAGGTCGAGTCCCGCATCTCGTACGGTCTCTTCATAGGGCGTCGCACCGACGACTTGGAGAAGTTGGTCGTCGGCGAAGGCCTGAAGTCCGCCGGTCACCTCGAGGCGGCCACTCAGTTTCCAGATCGAGTCGCGAGACTTCCCCTCTCGTGTGATGCGGACGTCGCGGAACGGGCCGCGGCTTCCATTGATCTGAGTGAGTAGTGCGCTCGCCTGTGCCTCATTGTCAAACGGGTGCGACAGGACGACACGCAGGCCCCCGTCTTCGGTCGCCTCAGGACCCGTGATTTTCCAACCCGCTGTCACCATGTCGGAGAAGTCGAGGTCGGTTGAGAGGCGCGGGACCTGTTCGACGATGTCGCTATCGGCCGTGACGACGACATCGAGGGTTCCCGACCCGTCACGTTCGACGGTGATTGAGACGATGGAATCGACTCGACAGGATGTCAGGAAAACCACACAGACAAGACCTGCGACAAGCGCAGTGAGTCGTTTGCGCGGTCGGGTCACTCGGGAGTGGCCGGATTGCCGTCGCCGGCACCCGCAAGTTCAACTGCCGACGGCGGCTGGAAACCCTCGACGGCACGGAAGCAGAAGCGAGAAGCACCGGCCTTGTCGGGGTCGTCCTCGGTGTCGACGACGATGATCGTGCCGGCGACGAACTCCTTGTAGAGGATTTTCTCCGACAGCGGATCTTCGACGAAACGCTGAATCGCACGGCGCAGGGGACGCGCTCCGAGCTGCGGGTCATAGCCACGTTCGGCGAGAAGTTCCTTCGCGCTCTGCGTGAGTTCGATGCCGAGGCCCTGGCTTTCGAGCTGCGAAGCAAGACGCTTGGTCATGAGGTCGACCATTTGCATGACCTCTTCCTTCGCAAGTTCGTGGAAGACAATGATCTCGTCGATGCGGTTCAGGAATTCGGGGCGGAAGTGCGCCTTGAGCGCATCGTTGACCTTTTCCTTCATGCGTTCGTACGAGACTGCTTCGTCGTTCTTCGTGAAGCCGACATTCGCCTTACGCAAGTCTTGTGTGCCGAGGTTCGACGTCATGATGAGCACGGTGTTGCGGAAGTCGACCGTGCGACCTTGGCTGTCGGTCAGGCGACCCTCTTCGAGGATCTGCAGCAACGTGTTGAACACGTCGGGATGCGCCTTTTCGATTTCGTCGAAGAGCACCACGCTGAACGGACGCCGACGGACCGCCTCGGTGAGCTGGCCACCCTCTTCGTAGCCGACGTAACCGGGGGGAGAACCGACGAGGCGGCTGACCGTGTGCTTTTCCATGTACTCGGACATGTCGAGCGCGATGAGTGCGTCGTCATCGCCGAAGAGGAATTCGGCCAGGGTCTTTGCGAGTTCTGTCTTACCGACGCCGGTGGGTCCGAGGAAGATGAAGGATCCACTGGGGCGCTTGGGATCCTTCAGCCCGGCCCGTGTACGGCGGATGCTTTGCGACACTGCCTTGATGGCGTTTTCCTGACCGATGATGCGCTTGTGGAGCTCGCCCTCCATGTTGAGGAGCTTTGCTGTTTCCTCTTCGGTGAGCTTGTAGACGGGGATGCCGGTCCACAAGCTGAGGACCTCGGCAATCGCCTCTTCGTTGACTTCGTCGAAGAGATCGACACCTTGGGCTTTGACCTCGGCCTCTTTGTGGGCGCGCTCTTCGAGGAGCGAACGCTCTTGGTCACGAAGGCGTCCTGCCTCTTCGAAACGCTGTTCCTCGACGGCCTTCTTCTTTGCATCCTGAACTTCCGAGATGCGGTTTTCGAGGTCCTTCAAGTCGGGTGGTGTCTGCATGCGCTTGATACGCAAGCGACTGCCGGCCTCGTCGATGAGGTCGATGGCCTTGTCGGGCAGGTGACGATCACTGATGTAGCGGTCGGCCAGATTTGCCGCTGCGACGAGGGCCTGGTCGGTGATCGTGACACGGTGGTGCGACTCGTACTTGTCGCGGATGCCCTTCAGGATTTCGATCGTGTGCGCGAGGGTCGGTTCGTCGACCTTCACGGGCTGGAAGCGACGCTCGAGAGCGGCATCTTTTTCAAGATGCTTGCGGTACTCGTCGAGCGTTGTTGCGCCGATCGTCTGGAGTTCGCCACGGGCAAGCATTGGCTTCAAAATCGAAGCCGCATCGATTGCGCCTTCGGCTGCACCCGCACCGACGAGCGTGTGGATCTCGTCGATGAAGAGGATGATGTCGCCGCGCGTCTTGATTTCCTTCAGCACCTTCTTCAGTCGCTCTTCGAAATCACCGCGGTAGCGGCTACCGGCGACGAGCGCACCGAGGTCGAGTGTGTAGAGCTGCTTGTTCTTCAGCGTCTCGGGAATGTCGTTGCTCACAATTTTCTGTGCGAGACCTTCAACGATTGCTGTCTTGCCGACACCGGGTTCACCGATGAGCACGGGATTGTTCTTTGTGCGACGCGAGAGGATCTGCATGACGCGCTCGAGTTCGCGGTGACGACCAATGACGGGGTCGAGCTTCTTGTCTTTCGCCGCCTGCGTGAGGTTGCGTCCGAACTGGTCGAGGATCTGGCTGCCGCCCTTGTCACCCTGTTCTTCCTTGCCGGCAGACGCACCACCGGAAGGCTGGCCTTCGGTCTTGCCGCCGGCGGGGCCCTGGTAGCCACTCAGCAACTGGATGACTTGCTGGCGCACGCGACCGAGGTCGGCACCCAACTTGACGAGGACCTGCGCGGCAACACCTTCGCCTTCACGAATGAGACCAAGGAGGATGTGCTCGGTGCCGATGTAGTTGTGACCCAACTGAAGTGCCTCGCGGAGCGAGAGCTCGAGAACCTTCTTGGCCCGCGGCGTGAACGGGATGTGACCCGACGGGGAGGAGCCACCTTGGCCGATGATGTCTTCGACCTGTGCTCGCACGGCCTCGAGGGAGATGCTGAGCGATTCCAACGCTTTTGCGGCAACACCCTCACCCTCGTGAATGAGACCCAAGAGGATGTGCTCGGTGCCGATGTAGGAGTGGTTGAGAAGGCGTGCTTCTTCCTGCGCGAGAACGACCACTCGCCGCGCCCTGTCGGTAAAGCGTTCGAACAATTTGACCGCCCTTCGCCACTGCCGTGTCCGGCAATAAACAACTGAAAGAAAGTGTATCGGCAGCGTTGGGGGACACTGCACCGCAGGTCCTAACCTGCTGGCGTGTCCGTCGGCTCCCCGCTTCTTGATTTGCCCACCATGGGCGCCGACCGCGCACGGGTCGAGCAAGCAATGCTCGCTGCGGTGCGAACTTCCGATGATTATCTCACCGAAATTGCCTCGCATCTGATTTCTGCGGGGGGCAAGCGTCTTCGTCCGGTTATGACGATTGTCGCAAGTCTCGTGGCCGACTCCGCGCCGGGAGCCGCGTCCGATGACGCAATTCAGGGCGGAATCGCCTGCGAGTTGGTGCATCTCGGGTCGCTCTATCACGACGACGTGATGGACGAGTCGACGACCCGACGGGGTGTCGAAACCGTCAATGCGAAGTGGGGGAATCTTCAGGCAATTCTTGCCGGCGATTTCCTCCTTGCCCGCGCCTCTGAAATTGCGGCGTCGCTCGGTACAGAGGTCGCCGGATTGCTCGCCCGGACCATCGGCCAGCTGTGCGAGGGCCAGATCGAAGAACTCCGGTTCACCTACAAACCCGAACGACCCCTCGATGCCTATCTTTCGAGTATCGAAGGCAAAACGGCATCGCTCTACAGCACCGCCGCGCGCATCGGCGGAATCGTCGCTGGTCTCGATCGACCGGCCATCGACAGTCTGACCACGTACGGCACTGCTTACGGCATGGTCTTCCAGATCGTCGACGACATCCTCGACATCACCTCAACGGATGCCGAACTCGGCAAGCCCGCGGGCCACGACATGGTCGAAGGTGTCTACACCTTGCCGGTGATGCACACTCTCGCCGCGGGCGGTTCAGGTGCCGACGAACTACGACGAATGCTCGGCCGACCATTGAACCGACGCAAGCAACGCCGTGCGCTCGACATCGTCAGGTCGGGAAACGGAGTCGAGCGCGCCATCGCGACTGCGAGAGAGTTCGTCGTTCGGGCCGAGACCGCTTGCGATGCTCTTCCATCGACACCGGCAACGAATGCGCTGCGCAGGGCGACCGAGTCGCTCTTGTCGTCAGTGGTTCGCTGACAACACCGCATCGGCAGCTGAAAGGCCGCTGAGCGCTGCACCCTCGACGCGCGGACCCGCGAATGCATCACCTGCGACCACCATCGTTCCGTTGTCATTCGCCCAATGTCGCTCCGGCCAGTTGCGTTGAGGTGTTGCGAATCGCCACCGCTTGAAATCCGATTCGGTGATGTGCGCACCACCGAGATACGGCGACGCCGCCGCGACGAGAAGCTCTTTGGCCTCGTCATGAGGAGTGTCCCAGTGTGCTGCGCTCCAGTTTGGATTTGCGTGAAAGGTAACCGCGGGAACGGGGGAGACACCTTTCGCATGATTGTCGCCGATGAACGAAAAGACTTCGTCGGGATTCTGAAGGGCGCCCGGGGACGGAATCGCGGGTGGACCGTCGAGAACCGCGAGCAGGCCGAGTGTTCGCTCGTAGTCGATTGTTCTCAGATCTTCGGGAAACTCGACTCCGGCAGTGAACGCAAAGCCGAAGCTTTGGGGTATCGGCGCCGTGAGAATCACTGCATCACTGTGATGTGTGTCGCCGGTATCGAGCGTTGTCAGCCACCCACCGTGGGGCGCAGGGAGTACCGAAAAGACGAGTGAAGAAGTGCGAACGTCGATGTTCGTGGCGAGATGCTTGGCAATTGACGTCATGCCATCACGCCCGATGTATCGGGGAAAGCCGTCCTGCTCGACACCGAATCCGTGGCACCAAATGCGGACGACATCGCGGTCGAGCCATTCATCGACGAGCGTCTGGAATCGCGGGTCGCGAACGGTGAAGAACTGCGCGCCGTGGTCGAAGACTGCCTCGCCGATGCGACGTGTTGCAAGGCGACCGCCAACACCACGTCCCTTGTCGAGGACGACGACCGAGTGACCCGCGGCCCGTAGTTCTTGGGCTGCAACGAGGCCGGAGAGACCGGCACCAACGATGGTGATGTTCATGCGGCAGCGAAACTGCGTCGATAGGCGCGCTCGGCGCGCCGGAGAAACCCGATCAACTCCTTGTTGAAAGTGGAGGCATGCTCGACCATGAACCCATGAGCGGCACCGGAGATGACGACCAGTTCGGCGGTGGGGATCTTCTCGGCGAGCATCTCGCTGTCGCCACGCGGGGTGAGTATGTCCTGATTGCCGACAATCACGAGCGTCGGTACGCGGATTGCACTGACCGCTTCGCTCAGATGCTCGAGTTGTTCGGTGCTGGAAAGAATGGCGTTGACCTGCGCCTGAAAGTCGGTGCCGGGACGACCAAGAGCGAACGGACCGAGCCAACCGAATGCCGGCCAGAGGCGACGCAACGATCGTGGACCGATGACCCAACGCGCGGCTTCCCGACCAAGGGCGTCCATCCCCTTGGTTGCCGCGATCTGTGACCACTTGCCGAGCAATTCGCGTCGCCACTCCGGATTTGTGCCGGACGTACAGGCGAGCGTGAGTGATCGGGTGCGATGTGGATACTTCACTGCGATGATCTGCGCAATCGCCCCACCCATTGACGCACCGACGACGTGGGCGGTGTCCACTCCTTCGGCATCGAGAACTTGGATTGCATCGTCTGCCATGTCTTCGAGCGAGAACGGGACATTGGGTCGGTCGGAGCGGCCGACACCGCGGTTATCGGGTGCGATGATCTTGTAGAGCGGTGCGAGCGCAAAACGTTGCATGTCCCATCCGTGCAGGTCGGCACCGAGTCCCTGAATCATGAGGACGGGCGGCGCTCCGGGGCGACCCGCTGCTTGATAGTGGATTCGGACACCGTCTCGCATTGTCGCGTAGGACATCAGGCCACCTGCACTGCTGCGGGAACGCGCACCACGCTCGGCCATTCATAGAGACGTTCGATCACCTCGTGCGTGGAATGCCGCGGAGCAAACCTGATGAGATGCGCATTGTCACTGGGATAGGCGAGGCGACCGTGCTGCAGCATTTCGACGACGTGGTCGGGCACGGGAGCGCCGACCAGATTTGCGAGTCGACGTGTTGCCCACCAACCCGGACCCACAACGGGAACCGGAACCCTGCGACCGACCTGCGCCGCGCGCCGTGCCGTGATTGTGCCCTCGGCGGCGACGTTGATGGCGCCGTCGAAGCGGTGGTTCGCAGCGAGGCTGAAAGCGAGTGCCGCGTCATGGTCTTCGATGACGGTGAACGGTGGGTCGGACGGCAAGAGGAAGGGGACCGCCGGCAGGCGCAACAATCGACCAAGCGGACTGGGGACATGCGCACCGAGAACGGACGCAAGTCGAAGATTGGCCACTGCGACGCCACGAGAGGCCCGCAGGTCGGCGGCCTGCTGTTCGAGGAATTGAAGCATGCGCCCGAAACGCGACGCCGGCGCGGGCTTGGTTGCATCGTTTGGTGTGAGCGGTGCGTGACTTCGCGTGCCGTACACCTCGAGACCCGATCGAACAATCACGGCTTCGAGCGAGGGTGCTTGGTGGGCGGCGTCGAAAACGGAGCGACCGACGTCGGCCGTGGTGCGCTCGGCCTCATCGGGTGACAAGCGGGCGTTTGGTTCCCAGACACCGAGATGAACGATGACGTGCGGATCGAAGTCGAGAATGATTTGAGACACGGCCGCCGTGCGATTCAAGGCGATACGACGGAAGTCGGTGCGGCGTAGTCGCCGTCGCGGTGGATCTGCGTCGACACCGAGAATTGGTCCTACCCATGATGCCTCTTCGAGCATCGAAGTTGCGAGGGAGCCGAGTTCGCCACCGCATCCGGTGACGAGAACTTTTTGTCCGGCCACTGGGTCACCGCAATTCGTGAACTCGGAGGATCAGTTCGCGTGCAAATGGGTCGAGTTGGCGGCCGGCGATGCGCTCGGTGATGGTGATTGCGCCCGAGGTGTCGTCGATGAGACCGCTCCAGCGGATGTAGCCACCCATGATTCCGATGATGCGGTCGCCGACCTCTTCCGCGTGAACCAGGATCTTGGCGTCGCCGGACAACAGTTGTTGGAGTTCCGCGTAGAACGACCGAAGCCAGGCGTCGATGTCGTCGGCGCCCGTGAGCGGCCGGTGGAGATACGGAAGGTTCAGTTCGTCGTAGTTGTGGAGATTGTGGGGAGCACCGATGATGGAGATCACCTTGGCGAAGTTGTTTTCCCGCAGCCAGATGATTTCTTCTTGACGACGCACCCGACGGTGGTTGACGCCGTAGCCACCAGGCCGCTCGCAGATGGCGAGACGGTCTTTGATGATCCAAGTGAAGTTTCGGGGTTGAATCCCGAGAGCCCACTTGCCGCGCAGTTTCGGTGGCATCAACCCAACTCTAGACGTTGACGGCTGCGAATGACCCGTCGTCCACGTCCGACATCGCATGACGGATGAACGCCCCGGGCCACCTCGAGGACCCTTTCAACCGTTGCGGAATCGGGTGGATACGGGTCGGACAACCAGCGGCGGATGGCCCGCCGCGACAGCGGGAGAGGCGCGCTCGCGAGACCGATTGCATCGTGCACGTCGATCTCTTGGGCGAGTTCATCAAGTAGTTCTTCGTCATCGGCCATCAGGCTTGCCGCGCGTGCAATGACCGCAACCGTGTCTCGTTGCGCAATTTCGTCGATCAGCGGAACAAGTTCGTGGCGAACCCGGTTCCGACGGAAACGTGGGTCGAGATTCGACTCATCCGTGGCCACCGAGATGCCGAGGTTGCGGCACAACTCGTGCGTTTCACTTCGCCGGAGCGCGAGCAGCGGTTTCGAGGTTGAGCGCCTCATTCCGCCGAGGCCGTCGGTACCCGATCCCCTCATCAAATTGAGGAGCACGGTTTCGGCCTGGTCATCTGCGGTATGGCCGGTGAGGACGCCGCGCGGGAGCACCGCTTGACGTGCCGCTCTGGCTCGAGCTTCCAGATTCGGGCCGTCATCGAGTGTGATGTGGTGGGAGACGAAGATGGCACCGAGTTGGTCGCAGAATGATGCGACGAGGTCTGCCTCGCCAGCCGAATCAGGTCTCAGCCCGTGGTCGACGTGGTGTGCAGTCGGATGAAGTCCGCTTGCGAACGCCAGATAGAGGAGCGCCATCGAGTCAGGGCCGCCGGAAACGGCACACTCAACGGGTCCGGTGCTTGGAAAGTTGCAGCGGGTGACGAGTTCGCGAACGAAAGCGGATTCGCGAACGTCGATGGCCATTTATCGCTTGCGTCGCCCCGGATAGCGCGATCCACTGACCTTTTGCACGTATCCGACGATGACCCCCACGAGTGCCCCGCCCGATGCAAGCGCGAGAACGACTCCGATCCACCAATGCCAGGGGTTAGCTGCGATCATGACGACACTCTAGCGAGCGGGACCAAAGCACACCGATTTGACGGCAAGGCGCCATGGTGGAGCAGTGCCAACGTTTCAGGGTTCGAAAGTAACGGCAACTTCGTCGATGGCACCAACGAAACGGCCGAGAAGCGATTCGAGCGACTCGAGTTCCGAGGCGGAGAAGCGGCTGAGAATTTGGCTGAGAGCCTTGAGTCGGCGTTCGCTGATGATCGCGTGACGCTCGCGACCGGCGGCGGTCGCACTGACCGTCACGACGCGACCATCACTCGGCAGTGCGCTGCGCTGGGCGAGCTGAAGTTTTTCGAGACGTTGGATCGCCCTAGTCGCCGTGGACGGGTCGACACGCAGTGCCTCGGCGAGGTCACCCATGCGCCAACTCTCTCTCTCGACGAGGAGGTCGAGCGTGTCAACCTGGCCGGGATCGAGAGCCGAATCACCCTCGCCAAAGAGTTTGTCGCGGAGACGGTCGGCGACTGCCCCACGACGCAACTCGCGCCACGAGAAGCCGATGCTCGCGAGAACGTTGATGTCGGGGATCTGCGTCTCGGTGGGCACCGAAACCGCGGGGACTGCTGGCTGGGGGGTGCTGCTCATGGGGGAAACGCTAGCCAGCGGTCGGTTGCGAGGCATGCCGCAACCGAAAAAAACTTGGTGAATTTTGAGTAAGTTTTTGGTAAGAAAACAGAGCGAATCGTGATTCGCGGAGCCTTTCGTAGGCGCTGACTGGGTCAGCGCATGATCACGGCGTCGGGTCCCCATGGGACCACTTCGCCCGGCTCTTGAAAGCGGTCGGGGAGTTCTTCGATCATGTTGAGGGTCGCGGCAAAGCGACCAATGCCGACGAACAACGCGACATTGAAACCGAGCTCGACGATTTCTGCTTCGGTGAAGTGCATCTTCAGGAGGTCGTAGAAAGCGTCGTCGATTGCCAGGTGGTTGGTGGCAAAGAGCTCGCCGAAGCGAATTGCCACGCGCTCGCGTTCGGTGAGTTCGTCGGCTTCCATCGGCTTTTCGAGTGAGCAAACGAGATCTTCGTTCAGTCCGTCGGCAAGGGCATCGGGGTAGCGGATTGCCATGCAACTGCGACATTGATTGTGAAAGGCAACGCGGAGCCGAACAAGTTCGATGAGGCGGGGTGGCAGCGTGCGGTGGATCTTCAACGACGCGGCAAATGCGGACATGCCCTTTGTCATTTCCGGAGCATGGGCGAAGATCCGTGTGAGGCCGAGCTCGAGCGGGGTCTTGTCGTCGGCTCGTGACATCTTGCGGATGTCCTCGGGTAGTTCTTCGACCGACAGTTTGCGCAGACGTGTCATGCCCGAACTCTAGAAGATCCGCCGCCGGTTGTGAACCGGTCTCACCCGGCCCCGCGTGCGTGCCTGAAAAAGTCGGAAATCGCGGTGATCTGGGTGTCCAGTGTCGCGCGCCAGGTTTCGCGGAACCCTGGTGGCGACTCGGCGGCGATGGACTCGAGGTAATCGACGACAAGCTGGGGAACGTCGGCGATTGTGGGTAAGACCTCCATGTAATACGAGAAGTCGCTGCAGGCTTGGTGGCCGCCCTGCGGAAGATCGATCCTCAGATGTCGTTTGTCGCGTGGGTTGATTCGGGACCAGATGGGGTCTGCGTCGGTCGACGGGGGCGTCGTCGTGTCGCCGGTACCGACGAGAAGCAAAGTCGGTACGGAGATGCAGTCGACCACATCATTTGAAAGAGTTCGCGTGTAGGCCTGTGCACCGGCGATGGCCCGAATACGTGGGTCGCCCTGAAGACCATGGATGCCGGTGTGGCTGATGAGGGCGGTCAGTCCGCCATAGCTGTGACCCGCGACGAAGATCGCTGCGTCGTCGACGTGGGTTGATGAGATGGGCTCAATCAGACCCGCGAGCGTCGAGTCAATGAGAAAGCGGACATCGCCGAGACGCTGGCGTTCATTGGTGATGTCATCGACGTGCGCGCCGGTGAGCCAGTCGAACAAGGTGTCACCCGGGTGATCGGATGACACGACGACGTAACCGTTCGACGCGAGACCTTCGCAGAGTTTCGTATAGATGTGGCGCAGACCGGTGCGTCCATGCGACCAGACGACCAGGGGGTGTTGCCCCGTCGAAGGCGGCAAGGCCTCGCTCGCCATCGGTGAGTGGAAGCCGACGCCGGGCAACAGCTCGTAGCGAGTGGCGGTTCCATCGCGTACGTCGGTTGGATACCACGCCTCAACCATCAGGGAGCGGCCGCCGCGCGCCTCGTCTTGGAGAGAAACTGTGACGTGACCGACAGCCATGAGGGGAACAGTAACGTCTCGGCATGGCTGAATTCTCGGGCAAAGTCGCGATTGTCACCGGATCATCAAGTGGAATCGGCGAATCGATCGCCCGTCGGCTCGGTGAGTTGGGAGCGACCGTCGTGGTCAACTCGGCATCATCGGTCGAGGCGGGGACCCAGGTTGCGCGTTCGATCGGCAATGGTGCCGTGTACATGCAGGGTGACATTTCGAAAAAAGAAGATTGCGCGCGCCTCATCGACGACACGGTCGCGCGATTCGGTTGCCTCGACATCCTCGTGAACAATGCCGGCTGGACCACACCGGTGCCACACCATGATCTCGACGCGCTCACCGATGAAATCTTCATGAAGACGTTCGAAGTCAACGTCTACGGCACGTGGTGGCTGAGCAAGTTGGCGGTTCCGCATTTGAAGAAGTCCGACGACGGAAACATCGTCAACATCACTTCGATTGCGGGTGTTCGTCAGGTCGGTAGTTCGATGGCGTATTCGATGACCAAGGCTGCACTCAACCAAATGACGAAGCTGATGGCAAAGAGTTGCTGGCCGGTTCGGGTGAATGCCGTCGCGCCGGGGCTCATCGCCACACCATGGACCGCTGACTGGGGTCCGCAGCACGATGCCGTCAGCGCGATGGCGCCGTTGAAGCGCTCGGGTACCCCCGAAGACTGCGCCGAGGCGACCCTCGGGTTGTTGCGAAGCCGTTATGCGACCGGCCAGATCTTTGTTGTTGACGGCGGCCTGACGCTCGTCACCTGACGGCGATCAGTGTCCGCGCACCAGTCGACCGGGTCGTTCACCCGTGTCAATGTCGTCGAGACGAGTGACGACCCCGTTCACCAACGTCGCCTTGTAGCCGGTGGACGGTTGAAGAACGCGCGAGCCACCCGCGGGCAGGTCATGGCGCACAAACGGTGCCTGGATGGTGAGATTGTCGAAATCGATCACGTTGAGGTCGGCCCGTTTGCCGACCGCAATCGAACCGCGATCGGCGAGTCCATAGAGATCGGCGTTGTTCTTCGAAAGCTTGTTGACCGCGAACTCGAGGCCGATTCGCGGGCCTCGCGACCGATCGCGAACCCAATGGGTGAGGTGAAAGGTCGGCATTGTGCAGTCACAGATGAAGTTGACGTGCGCCCCTGCATCGGAGAGCCCCGTCACGGTGTCGGGGTGCAGGAGCATTTCGCGACTTGCGTCGAGATTCGCCTTGGCGAAGTTCGATCCGAATATCGCGTAGAAGGCGCGTCCCTCGTCTTCGAGAAGGAGGTCGTACATCAATGATTCCGCGCTGACGCCGAGGCGCCGTGCACGACCGACCACCGATTCTTCTCGTTCTGGTTCGTAGTTGATAGGAAAGTTGAGTGGAAACGTTGCATTCAAGGCTCGCGCGTAGAGGCCGACGACGGCCTGCATCGAGCCCGCATTCTCTGATGGCACGCTGCGGTCTGCAAGAACCGCGGCTTTCACCTCGGGTCGGCGCATTTCACGCACCCGTTCGGGGATCGGCAGATGGGCGAGGTCACGCAGGTACGTGGCCTTGCGCATGAACATGTGATACGTGCCGAGACTTGTCATCACGGTGACGGCGCGCGGTGCGATCTGCGGGCGCAACTTGGCCCCGCGGGCGTTTTCCAGGCTGACAGTTTCGAGGACTTCGCGCCAGTGGTCGACATCCTCTGCGATTTGGATCGTTGTGAACGTGATGGGCCGACCGCTCTTGCGCGACACCTCTGCGAGCATCATCACTTCCTCGACGGGCTTCGCTCGCTCTCCACCGAGAGCTTCGAGTGCACCGACGGTGCCGGCCGGGATGGCCTCGAACACCCCGCGGCCCATGGCCGCTGCGATTGCGGTGAGCTCACCATCGGCGGCAAAGGTTCCGGGTACGGGCGTGCCCGACAGGGATCGATGCCCGATTGTCCGTGACGTGGAAAAGCCGAGCGCACCCGCATTCATTGCTTCGCCAACGAGGCGGGCCATGGTCGAGATTTCCTCGGGGCTCGCATCGAGGTTGTCGACGCCACGCTGTCCCATTGCATAGAAGCGGAGCGCACCGTGTGCGACTTGCGTGCCGATGTCGATGGAGTATCGACGCGTCGCGAGATAATCGAGGTACTGCGGAAATGTTTCCCACGCTCCCCAGGGAATTCCCTCGGCGAGCGCACTGCCCGGGATGTCCTCGACGCCTTCCATCAACTCGATGAGTGGCGCCTCTTCGCCGGGTCGGACGGGTGCAAAACCCACACCGCAATTGCCCATCACGAGAGTGGTGACCCCGTTTGTTGCACTCGGCTCGAGATCTTCGTCCCAAGTGACCTGGCCGTCGTAGTGCGTGTGCACGTCGACCCAGCCCGGCGTCACGACCAAGCCGTCGGCATCGATGCGACGTTTGGCGGCACCCGACGCGTCACCGCCGACCGCGGTGATGACTCCGTTCGAGATGGCGACATCACCGGTGAAAGCCGGTTCTCCGGTGCCGTCGACGATGGTGCCCCCGCTGATGACGATGTCGTGCATGGGCGAAAAACTAACCGAGAAGTTTGTCCATGAGGGCGGTCAAGCGGCGGGCGGGCTTCTCGGTTCGCTTCTCCAGAGCATCGGCTACGACCGGTAACCGCAGGCCCGCGTTCACCCCCAGCCAGCGCAGTGGCTCGACCTCCCATTGCTTGTTCTGGTGCTGGACGAAGGGGAGCGAGAGGTCGGGTGAATCGTGTCCGCAGATCGCTGCGGCGACCGTGCGACCCGTGAGATGGGACAGGGCGACGCCGTCACCGACGTAGCCACCCGCGGTAATGCGGTGGGCGGCGTGGTTGATCGTGACCGAGGGGTGCCAGTCCCGCGGGACGGCGAGCGGGCCACCCCAATGGTGGGTGATCTCAGCGTCGCGGGTGGCGGGAAACAATTCGTGCAACGTTGCGACAATGCGACGCTTCACGCCCGGATCGGTGTCGAACCCCGGGGAGATACGGCTCGAGTATCGGTAACCGGCTCCGCGCCCGCCGAACGCGATGCGACCATCGGCGGTGCGCTGTGCATAGGTGACCATGAGTCGTCCTTCGGCAAGGGTTTCGCGGCCTTCCCAGCCGATCCGGCTCCATACGTGGTCGGGGAGCGGCTCGGTTGCGACCATGTACGAATAAAGAGGTATCACGCTTCGTTTTTCGCCGCGCAAAGACGAGGTGTATCCCTCGGTCGCCCGGACGACCCACGTCGCTTCGATGTCGACGGGGCGATTGTCGATCATGCCGACCACGCCGGAGTCATTGATCGCATCGGCACGAAAACCACCGAGAATCTCGATGTCGAGCGCACGTGCCCGGTCAACCAGGCCGTTCACCAGTTTGAGCGGGTGGAGCGCCGCACAATGTGGCGAAAAAAGTGCGCCACGTGCATGTTCGACGAGAACGCGTCGAGAGAGTTCCGTCGTGTCCATCCACCGCACGTCCGGCTCGTCGAGACCGTATCGGTGTTGCAGGCGAATCGTTTCTTGAAGTCGTGACTCTTGCACCATGTTGGTCGCCACGGTGAGGGTTCCCGATTTTTTCCAGTCGCAGTCGATCGAGTGAGTGGAAACGTACCGTCCGACGTCGTCAACCGCGGCAATGGCCGCACGTTGCATTGCAAGAGCGGATTGATGGCCGTGAAGATCTTCAAGCGCGTCGATTTCGACGGGGAAGAGTCCGCTGCACCAACCTCCATTTCGACCGCTCGCCCCGAAGCCGGGCTCGACCGCATCGAGCACGACAACGTCGAGGTCGGGTCGGAACTCCTTCAGATGAAGAGCCGTCCAAAGACCCGTGTAGCCGGCGCCGACAACTGCAACGTCGAACCTCCGGGTGAGATCGACGCGGGACGAGTCGAATGAACGACGGGACTCGGCCCAAAGCGACGGAGGCCAACGGGCATCGCGCATCGAGGGATCAGCGTGCGACGACGCCACGTCCGACGACGAGTGGCAGATCGAGGAACGTGCGGATACCTGTTGGCGCTGCGCACACCGCAGGGATTGCGTGGACCGCACGCATGGCAGTTCCGACGAGACCATTCGTTGTCCACTTGTTCGCCTCGAAGTGCAGTTTCGGCTCACCTTCGATCGTGCACACCCATGCCGGGCTTTGCCACTGTGGCGCCACCGACTTGTGGGCCTTGTAGATCGCCTCGAGGCGGATGACATCACGATCACCAACGACACCGCACCATTCCCAGCGTTGTCCGGCAACGGTGCCCTTCGGAACTGGTCCGGCGGCGATGGTGAGGTCTTCGGATGCCAATTCAACCTCGGATTCAACTGTCAGTTCATCGAGTTCGAGACCAAGACCATCGGCGACCATCAAGACACTCTCCTCGAAGAGCCCGCTCAACCACTTGCGGTAACGCGCGGTGTGCGACTCGAAGCGTTCGGGATCAAAGGAGAACCCCATGACGTCGAAGATGATCTGCGGTGACGGGTAAAAGGAGAAGTCCGAGTGTTCCCGGACGAGAACCGAATCGATACGTGAGCAATTCGATGAAAAGACAAGCGGAATGAGTTCTGCCATGAAACCGGGGTTGATGCCGGTCCCGTGAATCGACACACCACCTGCATTGCACGCAGCCTCGAGTCGCGCCACGACGTCGGCTCCGTAGGCCTTTGGATAGACGTACCCAACCGTTGTCACGACATTCTTGCCGCTTCGAAGAAGCGTGCAGATGTCCTTTGTGTCCTTGTCGGGGTCTTCGTTCACCTGCGCGGCGGAGAGTGGCATGTGCATCACGATGTCGGCGTCGAGGGCAACGATCTCTTCGATGCTGTTGGTTGCCTTCACTCCGCTCGGTTCGAGGCCGGCGATGTCTCCTGCGTCCCGACCCGCCTTGGAAGGTGTCGAGACGTAGCAACCGACGAGTTCGTAGTCGGGATGACGGAGAATGGTCTTCAACGACGAGAGCCCGACGTTTCCCGTGCCCCACTGAATCACGCGATAACCCATGATCAATTCACCTTTCTCTCGCGGCCGGTCCAGAACTCTTCCCGCAACTTGAATTTCTGCAGCTTCCCCGTCGCCGTTCGGGCGAGTGCATCGCGGAACTCGATGCGCTTCGGACACTTGTAGCCCGCGAGCTTCGTCTTTGTGTAGGCAATCAGCTCGTCCTCGGTGAGTGACGACCCGGGCGTTTTGACAACGAGTGCGAGCACGAGTTCGCCCCACTTCTCGTCGGGGACGCCAATGACAGCAACTTCGGCGACCTCGTTGTGGGTGAAGATCGCGTCTTCAACCTCAATCGAGCTCACGTTCTCTCCGCCGGAAATGATGACGTCCTTCTTGCGGTCGGAGATCGACACGACATGGTTGTCCCCGATCGTTCCTCCGTCGCCGGTGTGAAACCACCCGTCGACGATCGCCTTGGCGGTCTCATCGGGCTGGTTCCAGTAGCCGTTCATGATCACGTTGCCGCGCGCCAGAATTTCGCCCGACGCATCAACGCGGATTTCGACTCCAATTGCCGGCGCACCTGCCGCTCCGAGGCGGCCGGCACGTTCAGCGGACGAGAGAGAGTCGTATTCCTCGCGCCGACGGTTCATCGTGAGAACCGGCGCCGTTTCGGTGAGCCCATAGATCTGGGCAAATTCCCAGCCGAGTTCGGTCTCAACGCGCTCGATCGTTCGCGTAGGTGGCGGAGCACCTGCAACGACGATACGCACACGGTCGCGACCCGGGATCGGCCCGTTCCAGGTGGCTGCCGCATCGAGGATCATGTTGACCACGGCCGGTGCGCCACAGAGCATTGTCACCCCGTGTTGCTCGACGCGGCGAAGGATCTCTGCCCCGTCGACCTTGCGCAGAATGACGTGGCGTCCGCCCATCCCGGTGACCGCATAGACCATGCCCCAGCCGTTGCAGTGGAACTGGGGGAGCGTGTGCAGATACACGTCGCGGTCGTTCACGCCCATTTGCCAACCGAATGTCATCGCGTTGACCCAGAGATTTCGGTGGGTGAGTTGGACTCCCTTCGGTCGTGCCGTTGTCCCGCTGGTGTAGTTGATGGTGGCAGTGGCGTCTTCGTCGGGAGTCCACGGGCGTGGGTCAACTCCGAATCGGTAGAGCTCGTCATCGGATTCCTTTCCGATGACGAAACGATGACGGGCAGTGACCCCCGCAAGTGCATCGTTGAGTTCGGGGTCGACGAGCAGGACCTCGGCACCGCTGTGCTCGATGATGTACTTCACTTCTTCCGCCACGAGCCGGAAGTTCACCGGCACGAGGATTCGTCCCGAGCCGCTGACACCAAAGAATGAGGTGAAGAGACGAGCGGCGTTGTGACTGACCATCGCCACGCGAGCACCCTGGGGGATGCCGAGCGCATCGAGTCCCGCGGCCTGGGCGCGGGCCCGCTCGGCCACTTGGGCATACGAGAGATTCGGCCACGGTGCGGCGGGTTGGTCTGGTTCGTCGACGAGGGCGACACGCTGTCCGTACACCTGCTCTGCGCGCCGCAGAAAGTCGACCACTGACAAGGGAACCTTCACGTTTGCCTCCTCCGAGGAAACCATAATGTTTCGGCATGGGTGTTCCGACTGGCGATGTGGAGGTGCGGTACCTCCCGGCCGACCGCATGGTCGTGGAACGGATCATCGGCTGGCAGGTCGACCACTACCGCGGTTCGTTTCCCAGCTTCGACCATGACGATTGGATCGACTTCTACGGTCCGCACATGCGCGGCCAAGATGGACCGCTTCCCGTTGTCCTCGGAGCATTCGACGGGACCGAATGCATCGGAACGGTCGCAATCGTCGAGCGCGACGATCTCGACGACGTCGATCACTGCACCCCGTGGATTGCGGCGATGATCGTCGACCCCTCGCATCGCGGTCGCGGTGTCGGCCGCTCGCTGTTGAATGCCGCTCTCGGACGTTGTCGGGATCTTTTCTTCACTCGTGTCTATCTCTGGACCCACGACCAGTTCGACTGGTACCGGCGTCTCGGATGGAGCGAAGTCGAATCGAGGAAGTTCCGCGGAGTTCCCATCACCATCTTTTCTCTCGACCTCTGATCAGCGGGAGAAACTCCACGAGAAGCTGTGCTGCAGCACCCGTGCAGTTCCAACAATGTCGAGAGCCGTGGCCGACATGGTGTTGAACGCATCGGGCGGACCCGACTGGGGTTCCACGCACACGCCGTTCGTGTTGCCGGTGTAAACGACCCAGAAGCGACATGTGCTTGCGAGACGTATGTTCACCCCGTTGACGACCAGGCTCGCATCTGAAACGGCATCGGTGAAGCAGTCGTCCCAAGGTGGTTCACTCGGCGGGCGGGTATTCGTTGTCGTGAGCCCGTCGGAGTCGCGCTCGAACATCGTGTCGAATGCGACATCGAGCCTTGTCGGCGGGAGAAACCACGGGTGCCATCCGACCTGCGCGGGAAACTCGCGGTCGGTGCCATGTACCGACATCTCGAGATGCAGCGAGTCGGGTCCGAGCGACACTCGCTGTTCGCACCACGATGTGAAAGGCCAACCGACCAGGTTGAGGGCAAGGCGTGCGACAAGAGAAGAGGTGCCGACGCCCACGACCTCCCACTCGTTCAGGAAACCAATGCCGTGCATGGCGTGCGGGCCTTCGTTCGCGGGCATCGTTACGACATCGCGACGAAACTGGAAGCGCCCATTCCGCAGGCGTCCCGCCCACGGCACCATCGGGTAGCACCCCCAACCCAGAATGGGGTCGACGCCGACGCCTTGCTCAACGAGAAGTGGAACATCGTCGAACCACACTTGGGCGACCCGACCACCTCGTGTGGAGTCGAAACTCAGTTTGGTGCGGTCGTTGGAGATGTCGAGCCGGGCCACGGAACTTCTTGCCTGTTCTTCTCGGCGATTCGCCATGCCCACCAGATGAGGATGAACTGCAAGGGAAGGCGCGCCCAACTGACGAACTGCTCTCCGGCGGGTCGGTCACGCCAGTCCCACGTCATGTAGAGGTTGGCCGGATACACGCAGACGAAGAGCCAGATCGCTGCGATGGCACCACGTCGACGCGTCGAAGACCGCAGAAGCATGAGCCCGATCACGACTTCTGCGACGCCGCTCGCGTACGTCCAAAACGACTCGTTCGGTGGCAACCACGGCGGAACGATGTCGTTGAAGAAGCCGGGATTCACGAAGTGCATGACACCCGCAAGCAACACGAACCATCCGAGAGCCACGCATGCAACCCTATGCGAACCGCCGATCTGGCCCCGGGAGAATGGAGCCCAGAGCGGGAATCGAACCCGCGACCTTCTCATTACGAGTGAGATGCTCTGCCGACTGAGCTATCTGGGCGAAGATCCCGAATCCTACCGACCGCGGTCTGGGGTACCTACTTCGTCACGATGATCTGGGATTCGGTGGTCAAGGTCAAAAAGCGGCGGTCGCCGATGACGGTGACCTTGACGCGGCATGTACCCGCCTTGACACCCGTGACGCTGAAACCCGCCGGAGTTTCCCTGATGATGCAGGTGGCGGTACTGGTTGTTACAACCACAACGAGGCCTTCCGAGGTCTTGCCGCCACGGGCACTGATCGTCAGCGACTTGCCGACCTTCACCGACTTTGCCACGACGGGCATCGTCGGTCTTTCCAGTGGCGTCGTTGTGGCGGGTGCGGTGATCGGTGTGTTCGCAGTTGTGGTTGCGGGCGTTGTTGCGGTGGGTACCGTCGACGTCGTTG
>CAZVPL010000028.1:0-20477 GCA_964629075.1 uncultured Bifidobacterium sp.
TCGTGTCTTCCTGCTCGATGCCGTAGATCATTTCGGCCGACTTGTACTTCTCTGCGGCAGCGACGCACGCAGCACGGGTGTTGGTTGGGTGCGGCTCACCGCTCTGGGCGAGAAGCACTTCGCAGAGAACGAGGATGTTCTTGCCGCCGCGGATCGGGTCGGGGCACCAGAAGACCGGCTTCAGTGCGCAGTCCGATTTGTCGCCGGTTGCCTGCTCGGTCGACGAACCATCAAATCCCCACATCGGAGGGGTCGTGACGTCGTCTTTCAGGATTTTGGTCTTCGAGCGCAGCAACGGTGTTGGCTCGGTACCGTCGATCCAGATGTATTCCGCCTGATAGGGCACTGGGGTCTCCTTCGCAAAGAGGGGTATTTGAACGGTCTCATACTGCCGTGGGGCAGTTTCCCTTCCATGTCCCGATTGTGAACGCTGTGTAAAGACGCACAGGGAGAGGCTCCTCGGTAGCCTCACGCCGTGGCGAAACTGCGCCTCGGACTGGCCCAAATCAACCCCACGGTGGGAAATCTGGTGGACAACACCGCTGTGATTTCGCGCGTCTACGCCGAGGCAGCGGCCGCGGGATGCGATGTCGTTGCCTTTCCCGAACTCGCCGTCACCGGATACCCACCCGAGGACCTCGTCTTGAAGCCCGGCTTCATCGCCGACAACCGACGGGTGCTCGACTCGCTCGTTGCGTCGACGGGGTCAACCATGCTCGTCGTCGGCTTCGTCGACCACGCCGAGATGACCGTGAACGGAGTTGCCGAAAGGCTCCTCTTCAATGCGGCTGCCGTGGCTCGCGACGGAAAACTGCTCGGGATCTACCGCAAGCAGCTGCTGCCGAACTACAGCGTCTTTGATGAAGAGCGGTATTTCGTTCCCGGGCCCGAGAACCAGCCGATCTTCGAAGCGGCCGGTCAATGCGTCGCAGTCTCGATCTGTGAAGACCTCTGGGCCGAAGGCCCGGTAGCTCAACAAGCCGCACGCGGAGCCCAACTGATCATCAGCATCAACGGGTCTCCGTTCCACCGCGAAAAACCCGAGGTGCGTCGCGACCTTGTCTCCGCACGCGCGCAGGCCAACGGCGTCGTTCTCGCCTACGTGAACCAGGTGGGCGGGCAAGACGAGCTCGTCTTCGACGGTGGGTCACTTGTCGCCGATGCACGTGGGCTGATTGCCGCGCAGAGTCCCTTCTTCGTCGACGACCTGTTGGTGGTCGACATCGGTGACGACGGGGATGTGTCGCCGGTTGTTTCAGTCGGCGGCGACGAGGATGACGAGCTTGCGCGGGTGTACGACGCGTTGGTTCTCGGCACGCGCGACTACGTGCGAAAGAACGGCTTCACCGACGTTGTGCTCGGCTTGTCGGGGGGAATCGACTCGGCGCTCGTCGCCGCGGTTGCCGTCGATGCACTGGGTGCCGAACACGTGCACGGTGTGTCGATGCCCTCGCGCTACTCCAGCGAGGGATCAAAGACCGACGCAGCAAAACTGGCGGCGAACCTCGGTATCGATCTGCGTCTCATCCCGATCGAACCCGCATTCGCTGCGTACCTCGACATGCTCGCCGAATCATTCGCCGGGAAGCCGGCCGACCTCACCGAGGAAAACCTCCAGAGTCGCGTGCGTGGCACCGTGGTGATGGCGTTGTCGAACAAGCACGGGTGGATGGTGTTGACGACCGGCAACAAGAGCGAAATGGCCGTTGGCTACTTCACTCTCTACGGCGACTCCGTTGGTGGATATGCGGTCATCAAAGACGTGTTCAAGCTCGCCGTGTACGACCTGTGTCATCACGTGAACCGTCGTGCAGGCCGTGAGATCATTCCGCGCGAGATCATCGACAAGCCGCCGTCAGCGGAGCTGCGTCCCGACCAACGCGACGATCAGTCGTTGCCTGCGTACGACGTGCTCGACCCGATTCTCGAGATGTACGTGGAAGACGACATGACCGCGACCGACATCATCGCACTTGGCCACGACGAGGCGCTCGTGCGCCGAATCGCCCGGCTCGTCGACATGAACGAGTACAAGCGCCGTCAGTGTCCGCCCGGCGTGCGAATCTCGACAAAGGCGTTCGGAAAAGATCGGCGACTGCCGATCACGAACGCCTACCGTGGCTGAGAATCAACAACGCGGTCGCCGCGGCAAAAAGCGCCGAACCGACGGCGGCAGGTTCGACTCCGTAGGTGTCGTACAGCCGTGTCGCCGCGATCGAAACTGCGGCTCGCCCAAGCGTTCCGGCACCGAGCAGCAGGCCCATTCCGCGGCCCCGTCGGCCGGGAACGAGCTGGGTTCCGATGGGAAGAAGGCTCACGATGGCGAACTCGAAGCCGAGAATGACGAGTGCCAAACCGATCAGTGCGGGGCCGAGGTGATCGCCGACCGATGCGATGAGCAGTGCGGACGGGATCATGATTGCGGCCCCGAGCGCCACACTGCGTTGCTTGCCCCATACGTCGGTGAACCGGGCGCTCGACGTGGATGAGACGAGCTCGGCGAGCCCAAGCGAGAAGCCGACGGCCGCGAGTCCGGCTTCGGTGAAGCCGAACGTGTCCTCCAAGAACGGGCCGAAGGTGACGAAGATGCATTGGATCGCACCCATCAGTGTGAAACACGACGCGATGGCGAGCCAACTGCCCGGACGCAGCACCCCATGTTCACCGGTGTCCGGTTCGTCGTGTTGGTGGACCACGTCGTCGATGGCCGGAAGCCGACCACTCACGCGCCATGCCAAGAGCAGCACGCCAATGGCAGCCACGAAGTAGGCGTAGCGCCAGCCGAGCGCGGCCGTGATGAGACCGAGTGAGCTGACACCGACGAGCATGCCGAGTGCCCACGAGATCTCGGTGAAGCCAACGACGGCACTGCGACGATTCCACGGCACGTGATCCGCGATCCATGCACTCAGTGCGACATCGAAGCCCACCTTGGCCGCACCGAGGAGAATGATCGCAACGGTGAAGACCGCAAGATTCGGTGCCGCACCCGCGAGCACCGCGCCAAGAGCAACTCCGACAAGCGAAAGACGCATTGCCTGTCGGCGTGTCATGCCGTCGACACGCTGTCCGATGAGGGGTGAGGCAAGGCCGGTGAGTTCGGACACCGTGAGGGCGATGCCCATCTGCGAGATCGACATGTCGAAACCACGGGCGATTGTCGCGAGGAACGGTGGAGCAAACCGGTACGCAGCGTTCGCGGTGGTGCGTGCGATCGTCAACATGACGACATGCCGACGCACGACGGGCGAGAACGACTCGTCGAAGCGGTGCATCGTCAGAGTGTGTTGCTGATGGTTGCGTTGCGCAGAACGTTGATCGATTCCTCGACGCTCAGCGTTCCGTCATTGGACACACCGAACCAGCAACCCTCAAGGTTGCGGTGGTTGCGTTGATCGGGGTAGCCGAGTACCCGCCGCATCACCCGGATGACTCCACTGTGCGTGACGACGAGACCGGCACCGGCCGTGAAGTCACGATGATGTTCTTGCGCAAGGTCGATGAGGGTGCGGCGAACCCTCTCGAACACCGACTCATCTGCCTCGTACCCCGGTGGACGCATGTCGTTGTCGAGAAATCCGGGGAACTGGCGTTCGATGTCGCGACGCGTGAGGCCCTGCCAGGGCCCGACGTCGATTTCGCGCAGACCCGCGCGTGGCGCGAGCCGCGGAACGGAAAGTTCCCGGGCAATGATGACTGCGGTGTCTGACGCGCGTGACAAGTCGCTCGAGGTGACGTAATCGAACCCTTTGAGTTTGCGGGCGGCGGCGGCCGCCTGGCGGCGTCCTTCCGCAGTGAGGGGAGAGTCCGCATGACCCTGCATCCGACCGACCGAATTCCATTCGGACTGGCCGTGACGAACGAGCAGGAAACGGGCGGACGGCACGACCTGCAGGCTATTCGGCGCAGATGGTGCCATGGCCGCCTGCCCGTCCGCGATTCGCCAATACCCTGTGGTGGATGGCGAACGTGCGACTTTTTGCTGCCGCCCGCGAGGCAGCCGGCAGGAGCTCCGATGTCATCGATGCGCCGACGGTGGGCGCTCTCTTGGACGAGGCGTGCCGACGGTACGGCGACGGATTCGTCGCCGTACTTGCCACGTGTCGAGTGTGGTGCAACGGCGACGAGACAGATCGCGACGCGCCGCTTGCCGCAACCGATGAGGTGGCTGTCCTCCCGCCGGTTTCCGGCGGGTTCTAGAGTACGAACATCGCTGCACCAGACGAACCCTTGTCGGACGCGTCCGTCGACCCGACGTCGCTGTCACTCGGCGAGCTTCGTGCGCTGCGCGCACGTCTACAGCAGGAAGAAGACGTTGTGTCGTTCGTCCGTCGCATCGCACAGGGTCGACTCGACATCGTGCGTGAAGAACGGGTCCGTCGCGGAAGCGGTTTGCACGCAACTGCCGAACCGGGCGCACTCGCGGCGGTCTTCGGCCAACAACAAGGTGCGGGTTCGGCTCGACCTCCGCGTGACACCGACGTCAGCGCCGATCATCCACGTGTCGTCGAACTGACCGAGGTCTGTGACCGCCTCCACTTCGCCGACTTCGCCGATCTCGACGACGGCGAATTGACCGCGCTCGAGTCCGCATTGTCGGGGTTCGAATCCGCCCAATCGGCCGACCGTAGGGAGTTGTTCGCTCGCATCGATGCGTTGAGTCGCGAGCTTGTCGACCGTTACAAGAGCGGCGGCGCGACGGTCGACAGCCTTCTTGACTGACCTGCTCGACTAACACGAGTGAAATACCCGACAATCCGGGTATTTTGCCGAAGTAGCCAATCGGCATTTTCGTCACTAGACAGATGACAATGGACAAGCGGCTCGTCGACCTCGGTGACTTCATTCGTCAGCGCCGTGAAGCCGCCCAGCAGTCGATCCGCGATTTGTCACGGCTTGCCGGCGTGTCGAATCCCTATCTCTCGCAGATCGAGCGCGGGTTGCGCAAGCCATCGGCGGAGATCCTCCAACAGATCGCCCGCGCGTTGCATGTCTCTGCCGAAACCCTCTATGTCCGGGCGGGCTTCCTCGACGGCGACAGCGCCCGCGCGTCCGCTCCCGCCCCGTCGGTCGAAGAGGCGGTTCTCGCAGACCCGTTGTTGTCGACCGAGCAGAAGAACACCCTCCTCAGCGTGTACCGCACCTACGTCAACCCGGCGGCCGGCTGACATGAAGCGCGTCGCGGTTCTTTCCATGCACACGTCGCCACTCGCACAGCCGGGTGTTGGCGATGGTGGCGGAATGAACGTCTACGTTCGCGAACTCGTTTCGGCCCTCGCACACGCCGGACTCGACTGCACCACCTACACCCGCGCGTGGCGTCCCGGACTGCCCGAGGTGGTGAACGTCGAGCCGAATCATCGCGTGGTGCACATCGAAGCCGGCGATTTCGACCTGCCGAAACACGACCTACTCTCCGTCGTCGACCCGTTTGCCGACGGAGTGCGCACCCACATCGAAGCCTCGGGAGGCGTCGATGTCTTGCACGCGAACTACTGGCTGTCCGGTATGGCCGGACACCGTTTGAAGCACGAACTCGACCTGCCGCTCGTGATGACGTTCCACACGTTTGCGCGGGTGAAGGCCCAGGGCGGAGATCCCGAACCCGTGTCACGCGAAGAAGCCGAAGCATCCATCATTGGCTGCACCGATGCGATCTGCGTGTCCTGCACCGAAGAAGAGCGTCAGTTCCGTTCGCTCTACGGCAATCCGCCCGGCTCGATCGAGATCGTCGCGCCGGGTGTCGAGCACGCATTTTTTGCACCGGGCGAAAAGCGAGGTGCACGCCATGCGCTGCGCATCCCCTCCGATGTTCCGGTGATGCTCTTCGTTGGTCGCATCCAACCGCTGAAGGGTCTCGACGTCGCGGTGGAAACTCTCGCGAGGCTCGACAACCCTCGTGCCCGTCTCGTCGTGGTGGGTGGAGCAAGCGGAGCCGACGGCGAAGCCGAGGTGAACCGCGTGCATGCGCTCGCCGAATCCCTGGGTGTGGTCGACCGCATCGACTTCGTGGCACCGCAGGCGCACCACATTTTGTCGACCTACTACCGCGCGGCCGATGTCGTCATCGTGCCGTCGCGTAGCGAGAGTTTCGGATTGGTTGCCCTCGAAGCCGCGGCCTGCGGAGTCCCCGTCGTTGCAAGCGGCGTGGGTGGTCTCATCACCATCGTTGACGACGGTGTCACGGGACATCTGGTCGCTGACCGCGACCCCAACGTGTTTGCGCAACACGTGAACGCGATCATTGCGAACCCGGTGGCGGCTGGCGCCATGGGCGCGCGCGCCGCCGACAAGGCACGGCGCTACACATGGAGCTTCGCTGCCGCGAGGTTGCGTCGCGCCTACACCGACGTGACCACTCGTGAACGTGTTGCCTGTCGGTAGTCAGCGATGAGCGAGATCTGGGCCGAAGCCGACCGCGGAATTCTGGCGCGGCAGATAGACGAGTGGCTCGCCACGTACAAGGAGAACAATTCGCTGTGTCTCGAGGTCGGACGAGACCCCGATGACGACATGCATTGGTTCGTGCGGATGAAGGGTGAGGAAAAGGAGTTCACGACGGTGTGGCTCACGCTCGGCCAGCGAACACTGCAGTACGAGACCTACGTGATGCCCGCCCCCGAGGAGAACGCGGAAAGTCTCTACGAGCAGGCATTGCGTCGCAACAACAAGTTGGTGGGGGCTGCTTTCTCCATCGGCGTCGAAGACGCGCTTTTCCTTCGCGGCGAGCTGTTGATTTCATCGGTCAGCGAACCCGAACTCGATCGTGTTCTCGGCACGCTGTACGCGACCGTAGAACGGCACTTCCCGGTGCTCATCCGCATCGGATTTGCCAGCCGTTTCGCATCCTGAACGGAACTAGTCTGCGCCCATGGTTGTCGGAGGAATCTCGATTGTCGGGGGCGGAAACATGGGGGGTGCCCTGGCGCGCGGTCTCATCGGTGCCGGGCTTCCCGCGGCCGATCTGACGATTGTCGAGATCGATTCCTCGAAACATGCCGCCCTCACGTCGTCGTTTCCCGGTGCGTCCATCACCTCGGTCATCGGCTCGTGCACGAACGCGGTCATTGCCGTCAAGCCGGCAGATGCTGCTGCGGCCACGCGCGAGGTCGTCACCCATGGCGCGACAACGGTGTTGTCGATTGCGGCGGGCGTGACTCTTGCCAAACTCGCCGCCGCCGCCGGCCCGGGTGTCGCCGTCATTCGGGCGATGCCGAACACTCCTGCACTCGTCGGGGAGGGTGCCTCGGCATTCGCCCTCGGCCCCGACTGCGGACCTTCAGCCGGCGAGTTTGCCGCCGCGGTTCTGGGAAGCGTCGGGTTGGCGGTGCAGGTCGAAGAACGCCTGCTCGACGCGGTGACGGGCCTCACCGGTTCGGGTCCCGCGTACCTCTTTTATGTCGCCGAGGCGTTGATTGCCGGGGGTGTGGCCGAGGGTCTCGACCCCACGACAGCCGAGTCGCTCGTGCGCCAGTTGTTCCTTGGCGCAGGAACCTTGCTGGCCGAGAGCTCGGAATCCCCGACGCGTCTGCGTGAGAACGTCACCTCCCCGAATGGAACAACGGCTGCGGGGCTTGCGGCATTGTCGCAAGCCGGTGGCCGGGAAGCATTTCTCGCGGCGGTTCGTGCGGCGACGGCGCGCAGCGTCGAACTTGGTCAGTGACGACGACCGAATTAAGCAGTAAAAGTTCGGCAGGTTTTCGCTTTGTGCAACTTTGCACGAGCACGAAACTTTTTTGTGAAAAAGCGCCGTGACGCTTTTCTCACCCCCATGCGAGGCCGTATGGTACGGGACAGATCACCGACTGGTTCGCCAGTCGGGAGTCGCGCCCGAAAGGGCCGCGCCGAGGGGTCGGTGTCATCGGGGGGTTGACACCGGCCCCTTCGTTTTTCTCCGTGATTCATTTGCACATTCATACGACACACTTGTCGTGTGAACGCACCGCGCAACTTCGATCACGTCGCGTTGCTCACCGATTACGGCCTCGACGACGAGTTCGTTGGTGTGATGAAGTCGGTCATCGCGGACATCGCACCGCACGCGCGCATCACTGATATCGGTCACAACGTTCGTGCATACGACGTGCGTGGTGCGTCACTCATGCTCGCGCGCGCGATTCAATACGTTCCGCGCGGAGTCGTCGTCGCCGTCGTTGATCCCGGCGTCGCGACCAAACGAAAGATGATCGCGCTCGAGGTCGCCGGTGGTGAGGGTGTTCTCGTCGGGCCCGACAACGGTCTGCTCGTCCCGGCAGCGGCGATGGTGGGTGGCGTCGATCGGGCGGTTGTCTTGTCGAACACCGCGCTGCACCTGCCGGCTCCGGGCGCAACGTTCGCGGGTCGCGACGTCTTTGCGCCGGTCGCCGCGCATCTCTGCAACGGTGTCCCGCTGTACGAGCTCGGGGAGCTGGTCGACCCCGACACGTTGATGCCCGGTCTCGTCGGTCTGCCGCAAATCGGCGATGCCGAAATCATCGCCGAAGTCACATGGGTCGATGTCTACGGGAACTGTCAGCTCAATCTCGGTCCCGATGACGTCGTTGGTCTCATGGCCGGAACGAACCGCCTGACCATCGTCGTCGACGGTGCCGACCGCAGCGTGGCGATCACGGCGGCGTTCGACGACATCGCCGACGGGGCGCTCGGCCTGGTCGTCGACTCCTACGGGATGCTTGCCATTGCAAAACGGCAGGACTCGGCCGCGCGAGACCTCGGTTTGGCGAGTGGAGACCAGGTCATCGTGCGGACAGGTGCCGGCGGCGGCACGACGACACGGGTCTCGTTCGGGAAAATCGCGCCCGAGGCTCCGCGCCAGTAGTTTGATCACGTGAGGCCGGCGACCACCCTGACCATCGCTCTCTTGATCGGTGTCATTTTGGTCGCAGGCATCGTGCAACTGTTGATGCTCTGACGCTCGGTCCAGCCTGGCGTCGGGGCTGCGAAAGTCCCGGGGGAAGAATGCCGACAAGCGAGAACCGCGGCCCCGACAACCATTCCTCGATGAATTTGGCATCGATCATCGTTGGACACCCCGACGACAAGGTGGCCATCATCAGCCGCGGTCGACCCACCACCTACGGGGAACTCACGACGCAGGTGCGACGGTTCCGGGGCAGCCTCCAAGCGGTCGGAATCACGCGCGGTGATCGAGTGGCCATCATCGCGGCCAACGGGCGTCATTTCGCGGTCGCATTCCTCGCCACGGTCGGAATCGGCGCGGTTGCGGTTCCCCTCAACCCGATCGCAACGGCCGAGGAACTCGAGCGCGAGATCAACGAGGTGGCCGCGAAGGTGGTCGTCGTCGGTCCGTCGGCGGTGCCCACCTGGTCACGTCTGTCCGCAACGGCCGTACCGAGTGTCGAGCGTGTCATTGCGCCCGACTCGTTCGACGAAATGGTGCAGGGCACCGAGATAGCCGAGGCCCACGTCCACACCGACGATCTCGCGGTGTTGATGTTCACAAGTGGAACCGCCGGCGCACCGAGAGCGGCGAAGTTGTCGCACGGCAACCTGGTTGCAAACATCCGACAGACACTCGGTGCGACACCGATGTTCGCCGACGACATGTCGCTCGGTGTCCTTCCGATGTTCCACATTTTCGGTCTGAATGTGATGTTCGGTTGCGTCATGGCGACCGGTGGCACGATCGTGCTCGTTGAACGATTCGACCCGGCGAGTGCCATCGAGACCATCGTCGAGCGTGGCATCACCGTCATGGCGGGTGCTCCGGCGATGTGGGCGGCATTCGCTCAGATGCCCGGAGTCGACAATTCGTCGATGAAGTCGGTGCGTCTCGCCGTGACCGGAGCAGCGAAGATGCCCGAAGACATGGCGGCTCTCCTCGAGCAAAAGTGCGGCATCGTGCTGGCCGAGGGCTACGGCCTCACCGAAGCTGCACCCGTTGTCACGACGGCGCGCATCGTCGACGGAGTCGTTCGGTCGCCCCGCGGTTCAATTGGTGTGCCGATTGACGAGGTCCAGATTCGACTCGTCGATGAGAGCGGTGACGACGCCCTTCCGGGCGACGAAGGCGAAATCTGGGTGAAGGGACCAAACGTGTTTCGCGGCTACTGGAACGACGAGGAAGCGACCTCGCGTGTCCTCACACCGGATGGTTGGTTGCGCACGGGTGACATCGGCGTTCGTGACGACGCAGGCAACCTCTTCATCGTCGACAGGGCAAAGGACTTGATCATCGTGTCGGGCTTCAACGTCTATCCGGCCGAGGTCGAGGCGGCGATCTCCGAACAACCGGGCGTGCGTGCATGTGCCGTCGTCGGGGTGGCGCATCCGCACACTGGAGAGGCCGTCAAGGCGTTCGTGGTTGTCGAAGCCGGCGCGCATCTCGACGAAGATGCGGTCATCGATCACGCCCGCAAGAAGTTGTCGCGCTACAAATGCCCCACGAAGGTACAGTTTGTCGACGAGTTGCCCGTCAATGTGACGGGGAAAGTGCTGCGGCGAGCGCTGCGCTGATTCGTGGTCGACTGCCGACCGCATTCGATGCCACCACGAAACCCGCGAAGAGAACAACGACGCCCACGACGAGCGTGACGGCGAATGCCCTGTCCTTCCCGAGACGCCCCGCAAGCGTTCCGCTGGCGGAAAGTATGAGGGCGCCGGTGGCGATGAGCACGTTGCCGAGGGCGAGTTGCCGAGGGCTCGATGCGGCACGGCGAGCGGATGACGTCGCCGCGGGAACACGCCCGCGTGCCACGCGGAGAGCGGACCAGAGGGCGCCGATGATGATCACCATCGCGGGCACCCCCGACCCGACCGCTGCAAGAACGCGTGGCGTCGCCCCGAAGAGCTCTTTTGCAGTGGGGAATGCCACGGGGTCGACCGGCGCTTTCATCGGCGTGGTCATGACGATTCCGGTCGCCCAGCCCGAGAGGCACACGAGACCGGTCCGGATGGGGTCGCCCACACGCCGACCAAAGAGCAGGTAGACGGTGCCGAGGGCCAGCCATGCCACATTGAGGACTGCGCCCGAAAGAAAGAAGAGTCGAAAGACCGCGGAGTTCCAACCGCGACTCTCTGCCCACCACAAAGACGCCGCGCCGACAACAAACAGACCCATCGCAACCGTCCAGGCAAGGTCGTGGGGTGCGCGCCGCCGCAACCAACGATCGAAGGTGAGGAGACAAAAGGCACTCGCCACGAGAGATGCGCTCGCCGCGAGCGCGACGGCAACGGAGTCACCGGGGGACATGTGCCGCAGGTTATACGTCGAATCCCGACGAGGACTTTCTGGTTCGGCACCCGAAGGCATAACGTGACGCCCGTGTCGGAATCCCCCCGCCGTCGCATTCCTGAGGCCGCCTTGTCGCGCCTCCCTCTCTATTTGCGCATCCTCGGGGAGCTTTCCACCGATGGCATCGTTCAGGTGTCGAGTGATCAGCTCGCAGAACTCGCGGGCATGAACGCCGCAAAGGTTCGCAAGGACTTGTCGTATCTCGGGAGCTATGGAACTCGTGGCGTCGGATACGACGTCGCCTTTCTCACCTATCAGATACAGCGCGAGCTCGGACTGAACCACGATTGGCCAATCGTCATCGTCGGGGCGGGCAATCTCGGCCAGGCGCTCGCCAATTACGGCGGCTTCACCGAGCGCGGGTTCTCCATCGCAGGAGTCTTCGACACCGACACCTCGAAAGTCGGCGGTTTGGCCGGCGGTGCGCGTGTACGACATCTCGACGACCTCTCCCAGGTCGTTCAGGCGAAGAACGTCAGCATCGGAGTTCTCGCGACGCCGGCCGAGGCAGCCCAAGAGGCGGCAAACCGCCTCGTCCGGGCAGGTGTTGGCTCGATCCTCAATTTCACCCCGACCGTTCTGGCCGTGCCACGCGGGGTGTCGGTCCGCAAGGTCGACTTGGCGGGCGAATTGCAGATTCTCAGCTATTACGAGCAGCGGAGGGCCGTCAACGCGGCCGCCCGCGAGGCCGCCAGTGCCCCCGTCCGGGGCGTCAGCGCCTAGCGTGGAGTCGCTATGTCGGTAGTGGTCATCGGTGTGAACCACCGGACGAGCCCCCTGCGGGTCCTCGAGAGGGTCGCCGTCAGTGCCGAGGCCATGCCCAAGGCCCTGCATGCGCTGTCGTCGAAGGACAACATCCGCGAAGCCGTCGTGTTGTCGACGTGCAACCGGACCGAGGTCTATGCGGTCACCGAGAAGTTCCACGCCGCGTACGACGACATCGCCGAGTTCTTCTGCGAGCTCGGCGGCCTGCGCAGTGACGAGCTTCATCAGCACCTCTACAGCCAGCACGACGATGCCGCGGTGCGACATCTGTTCGAGGTTGCCTGTGGTCTCGACTCGGCCGTGATCGGCGAGAACGAAATCCTGGGTCAGGTTCGCGATGCATGGTCTCTCGCGCAGGAGTCCGGCGCCGCGCGCACCACTCTCAATCTCCTCTTTCGCCATGCTCTCGAAACCGGCAAGCGGGCACGTAGCGAGACCGGAATTTCGCGGTCGACCACCTCGATTTCGTTCGCAGCGGTCGAAATGGCGCGCGAACTCCTCGGCACTCTCGCATACCGCAAAGTGCTGATCGTCGGCGCAGGAACCATGGGCGAGGGCGTCGCCGTTGCTCTCACCATGAACTCGACCACCGAGGTGACCGTCATCAACCGCACAGAATCGCGTGGCCGTGATCTGGCCGAGCGCCTCGGTGCCGAAATGCGGCCGATGTCCGAGCTGCGTGAGGCGATTCTCGACACCGACGTCGTGGTCACCTGCATCGGTGCGGGCAGTTTCGTTCTTGACCGCGAGATGATCGAGCCGATCATGTCGGTTCGTTCGGGTCGCACCCTCTTCATCGTCGACATCGCCGTTCCGCGCGACGTCGACGAGGCAGTCGGTGCCGTCGATGGAGTGGAATTGCGCAACCTCGACGATCTTCGTGACTGGGTGCGCTCGGGCGTGGAGAGCCGTGAAGGTGAAGCGGCGAAGGTATCAACCATCGTGGCCGAGGAAGTCGAGCGCTACGCCCTCGACTCAACCGCACGGCAGGCCGCACCATTGATCGCGGCGATGCACGCGGCGGCCGACGAGGTGCGTTTGGCGGAAATGGAGCGTCACGCCAAGCGACTCGCCGAGCTCACCCCTGAGCAGGCCGAAGCTGTCGAATCACTCGCGCGTGGAATCACCGCGAAGTTGCTTCATGAGCCGACGATTCGGTTGAAGGAGAACGCCGGCACTCCGCAGGGTGAACGTCTCGCAGATGCGCTGCGGGATCTCTTCGACCTGCACTGAAGCGATGTCGGCCCAGCACAGCGACGCCCGAACGATTCGGATCGCAACCCGACCCAGTCCCCAGGCGCGGACACAGGCCGGATTCGTCGCCGAGGCAATCACCGCCGCGACGTCACTTCGGTGCGAACTCGTCTTGATCGAAAGCACCGGTGACCTGCGCGCCGACGTCCCTTTGCACCAAATGGCGGGTCAGGGCATCTTCGTCAAGGAGGTGCAGCGCGCTGTTCTCGACGGTCGCGCAGACGTCGCCGTTCATTCCGCCAAGGATTTGCCGACCGAGGGTGATGCAGGGCTCGTCGTTGGTGCCTGGAGCGCCCGGCGAGATGCTCGGGATGCGCTGATCGGCTCGACCTTGTCGTCACTGGAAAGTGGGTCGACCGTGGCAACCGGTTCGGCGCGTCGTCGCGCACAGCTGCGTGCCGTGCGCCCCGACCTTCGCTTCGTGGAACTGCGGGGAAACATCGGTACCCGACTCGAGCGCGTGCCTGACGGCGGCGCAATCGTCATGGCCGTCGCAGCGCTCGAGATTCTCGGTCTCACCGAAAAGGTTGCCGAGCTCCTCGACCCAACCGTCTTCGTGCCGATGGTCGGCCAGGGCTGTGTCGCCGTCGAGCATCGGTTCGGTGACTCGGCAACCCGCGAGGCCCTTGCCGCCATCGACCATCCGCCGACACGCCTTGCGGTCGAAACCGAGCGCGCATTCCTCGCCGTGCTGGGCAGCGGCTGCTCGCTTCCCGTCGGTGCGCATGTCGGTGCGACGGGAACCATCACCACATTCCTCGCGGAGGCCGATGCCCCCGGTGCTCGTTCGGTCATCATGCAGGCCGACGTGTCCGATCCCGATACGGCAAGGCTCGTTGCGGCGGAACTTGCGCGCGTGTCGCGCCGCGAAGTCTCCGGGCGATGAATTCGGGGTCGGTCAACGAACCAACCGGCGATTTTCTCGTCGGACGGCGGGTGGTCGTCACTCGCCCGCGACACCAGCAGGCCGAGCTTGCCGATGCACTCGCCAGAGCGGGTGCGGAGGTGATTTCGATGCCGCTCATCGACATCGTCGAGGTTCCTTCGGGTGTCGCGTCACTCAGGTCGCAGCTCGCCGATGCCGAGAACGTCGCGTGGGTCGTTGTCTCGTCACCGAACGGCGCTCGGGTCGTTGCTGCTTTGCACGAAGCGGGCTGCGCGCTCCCTGCGGTCGCTGCGATCGGCGAGACAACCGCAGATGCGATCGGGCATGCGGTTGACTTCGTTTCGCGTCGAGCCAACGCTGCGTCGCTCGTTGATGAGTTTCCCGTCGGAGAGGGGCAAGTGGTCGTCGTTCAGGGCGAGCGTGCCGACTCCACCTTGGCGGACGGCCTCGTACGCAAGGGATGGAACGTGTTGCGTTGCAACGTGTACCGGACGATCGACACCGAACCCACGGACGAAGAGTTGACGCGCGCACGTGCCGCGGATGCCGTGATCTTTGCGTCGGGAAGTGCCGCAACGAACTGGGCCCGCCTTGTTGGCCCAACCTTCGACGGCGTCATCGTCGTCATCGGACCGGTGACGAAAGCGGCAGCCGAATCAGCCGGCCTCGTCGTTGGAGCAATGGCCGACGAAGCCTCGGTTGCGGGCATTGTCGGCGCTCTCGCTTCGACCTTCAGCCCGTAGCATTGTGGCGTGTTTCCCGTAACGCGCCCTCGCCGCATGCGCTCAACGGCGGCAATGCGCGAACTCGTCGCGGAGACCCGCCTGGGCACCAACGATCTGATCGCGCCGCTCTTCGTCCGCGAAGGTGTCGACCAGCCCCAACCCATTCTCTCCCTGCCGGGGGTCGTTCAGCATTCGCTCGCGTCGCTCGAACGCGAGATCGAAGAGTTGATCGACCTCGGTATCCGTGCGGTCATCTTGTTCGGTATTCCGCTCGTGAAGGACCCCATCGGATCGGGTGCATTCGATCCGAACGGAATCGTCCAAGTTGCCCTGCGCCATCTGCGTTCCCGTTTCGAAGACCGCATCGTTCTCATGGCCGACCTGTGCGTCGATGAATACACCTCGCACGGTCACTGCGGCATCGTGAACGAAAAGGGAGACGTCGACAACGACGCCACCCTCGACATCTATGTGAAGGCAGCACTCGCCCAGGCAACGGCCGGAGCGCACATTGTTGCGCCGAGCGGCATGATGGACGGACAGGTCGGCGCAATTCGAGCCGGCCTTGACGGCGGGGGTTTCGCCGACACCGCGATCATGGCGTATTCGGCCAAGTACGCGTCGGCGTTGTACGGGCCGTTTCGCGATGCCGTCGACGTGCAAATCGCGGGCGGTGGAAACCGCAAGGGTTACCAACAGGACTGGCGAAACTTCCGCGAAGCTCTCACCGAGGTTGCCGCCGACATCGAACAGGGCGCCGACATCGTGATGGTGAAACCTGCACTCGCGTATCTCGACGTCATCGCCGCGGTACGGGCGATGACCAACCTTCCGGTCGCCGCGTATCACGTGAGCGGCGAGTACTCGATGATCAAGGCTGCCGCAGCCAACGGGTGGATCGACCACGACGCGGTTGCGCTCGAACATCTGACGGCGATCAAGCGGGCCGGTGCCGACATGATTCTCACGTATCTCGCGCGCTGGTTCGCCGAGTCGGTCCAGTAAGGCAACGGAGGCATCGATTCCCGATGGCGGCCACACCGATCCCGTTTTGCGATGAGACTGCGTGCCGTGCCGCGGGTTGTGTGCCGACGTTGTGCACCGGCGCAGGCATGCGATCGAACGCAGCGCTCTACGAACGCTCTGCGCGGGCGATTCCGGGTGGTGTCAACAGTTCCATCCGCGCCTTCAAGGCAGTCGGTGGAAACCCGTACATCGTTGCGCGAGCCGAGGGCGCCCACGTCTTTGACGTCGAGGGGAACCGCTACATCGATCTGGTTCAAAGCTACGGAGCGGTGATTCTGGGTCACGCGCATCCGGCCGTCACTGCTGCCTTGCGTGTCGCGGCAGCGGACGGTACGTCGTACGGTGCCCCCACACCGCGGGAGATGAAGCTCGCCGAGGCGATCTCGTCCCGTGTGGCGAGCTGCGAACAGGTTCGTCTCATGAACAGCGGCACCGAAGCCACGAGCACGGCCGTACGTCTGGCCCGCGGTGCGACCGGACGCAAGCGCATCGTCATCTTCAACGGCAACTTCCACGGCGCCACCGATGCTCTTCTTGCCGCGGGTGGAAGCGGAGTCGCAACCTTGGGTCTGCCCGGTACGGCGGGCGTTCCCGACGAAGCCGTCGCAAACACGATCGTCGCGCCCTACAACGTGGTGCCGACGCTCGATGATCGCGTAGCGGCGGTCATCGTCGAGCCGGTGGCCGCCAACATGGGCGTCGTGGCGCCGGCTCCCGGTTTTCTCGAGGGATTGCGACGTGAGTGCGACCGCGTCGGGGCGTTGCTCATTTTCGACGAGGTCATCACTGGCTTTCGTCTCGGACCCGGGGGAGCACAAGAGAAGTACGACGTACGCCCGGATCTCACCTGTTTCGGCAAGGTGATCGGTGGGGGACTACCCATCGGCGCGGTTGGTGGACGGCGTGACGTGATGGCGACCCTGTCGCCGATCGGCAAGGTGTTCCACGCGGGAACACTTGCAGGCAATCCGCTCGCCACCGCAGCGGGGCTCGCCGCACTGAACGAACTCACCGACGACGTCTACATGGAACTCGCAGCTCGGGCCCGACGGTTGTCGTCGGGGTTGCGCGATGCCTGTGCGGCGGCCGGTATCTCCGCGCAGTTCCCCGTCGTCGGCACTCTCGTCGGCATGTTCTTCGGTGACGCGGCGCGTGGTGGCCTTCCGGTGAACTTCGACGATGCGAAGACAACCGACGAATCGCTGTATGCACGGTTCTTCCACTCGATGCTCGCCGAGGGTGTTGCTCTCGCTCCCGGGGCGTACGAAGCACTCTTCGTTGGAGTCGGCCACAACGATGCGGTGCTCGACGATCTCGTTGAGCGTGTGCACAGGGCAGCATCACGCGCAGGGAAGTGAGTTGTGCGCCAGATACTCACGCGGCGCTTCCTTCTTGCGATCTCTCTTCCGCTCGTTGCCGCGCTGTGCTGGTGGTTCCTTGCCGTGCGCAGCGACGGCGACTCCGCTGGGCGGGGCCGCCCACACTTCGTTTCGTACACGGCGTCGGTGGTCACCGTTCAGGCCGACCCGAATTGGGCGGTCAAGGACGGTCTGACAACGGGAACTGCACGTCTTGCGATGGACGACGGTCGAACGCTCTACATCGCCGAGGCGACACTCGGTGAAGTGTCATGTACCGACTACGTGACCCCGAACGCTTGCATCCTTCTGGCCGAGATGTTGGGCGACGCACCGGTGTGGTTCGCGCTCACTCCGGCCGCGGGCGAGGAACCTCTCGCACGGCTTGCGTTACCACCTGTCATTGACATGCTGAACGACGGAGACGATGCCGTGCTGTCGAATGGATGGGTCGTTCCGCTGGCAACTCCGACCAAGCGCGTATGTGATTCGGCAACGACGTCATTGCGTGAGTTCATCGATCGGTTCGGCAACGACATGGAGGTGTCGTTGAATCTCGCAACCGACGAAATCGACACCGTCACCTGTACGGCCGACTGACGACCGTTACCGACGCGGTTACTTCGCGGTGGTTTCGCGCGGGTCGACACCAACCGCATTCGGCGGCGGCATCATTGCCTTGAAGTCCTCGGCGATCTTGTCGAACGAGGTAGATCCGCCCTCGAGTGCGGCGAAGATCTCGGATTCGGGTGAGCACCAGTGCTCGTATTCAGCCGCCCACTTCTCGTCCTTCGAATCTGCTCCGGCAAGGTCGTAACGGATATGGCAGACAACGCCGAGGATCTCGTACTCGGTCAGTCCGCCGCCGTACTTCTCACCCTGCTGGGGCATGGGATTCCCGTTGTAGGACAGCGGCGCATGGGCGCCACCCTCGCGGTTGGGGTCGCCGTAGACCTTGACACCGGCGGCCACGTAGGCCTGGCTCCCGGCGTAAACAAAATTCAGCATGTCTTCGATGTGCGGGAAGGTTTTGAGGACCTCGCCCTGGTTCAGGATGCGACCTGCGCCGCCCTGGCCAGCGGCCCCATGGCAGCCGGCGCAGCCGCCCCAGACCTCAATTCCCTTGGCGATTGGGCCCTCTGCGACCTTTTCGGTCGGTTTAATAGCCAAATAGTACAGAAAACCCCAGACGGGCAGCAGGCTCAACGTGGCCATGGCCCAGAACGGGATCTTGCGACGGGCCTTCGCTGCAGCCACGACAGGCGAGTCTGGCTTGGCCACTTTCGGGGCGGGTTCGGCTTTGGGGGCGGGCTTTGCGGGAGTCGCTGCCGTGGGAACTGCGGGGGTTGAGTCGCCCGAAGCCGCCGGGGCTGCATCTCCCGAGCCGCCAGCGCGCCGATCACGGGAACGCTTGAGAAGGTGCTCGGGGATTTCGGTCACGGTCTCTCACCATAATCCCCCGCACGCAGGAAGATGGAATCAAACGCACGTGTCACATGGTGAACGTGCAAAAGAGAAAGTCACTGAAATAGTGGGGGGCCGATGGGTGCTGACTAGTGTTCACTCTGAAGTTTCAGGGCTTCTGAGTCCCCTCGGAAGAGGGCCCGGAAAGGATCTTCGGCGCAATGCTGGCAATCGACGTACTCAAGTGGCCGGGAGTGAACCAGGCGTTCGTCTTTTCGTTCGTCTTCACCACTGCGCTTGCCCTTGTCGTCATTCCGTACGGCAAACGCCGCAAGCCGGGTGCTCCGGTGTCGTGGGGCGAGGCAATGATCGGCTCGACATTCATCTTCGCCGTTCTGTTTCTGGCCTTCGGCGTGGTTCCGCACCAGTGGATCGACCACGCCGACAAGAACCTCGGCTGGCGCAAGGACAAGCCACTGCTCGGCCCTGGCGGCATTCTGCGGGCCCAATCGAGCGGTGGAAGCTTTCCCTTCGAGGTGTCCTACGAAGCGCTGCGCGACATCATCGTCGTCGTCATCCACGCGATCTACATCGGTCTCTTCATGTATCTCGCGGTGTGGTGGCAAAAGCGCGGCCAGGCACAGGCGAAGGAAATCGAAACATCCACGTACGGTCGTCCGCTCGTCCGCAAGACCTGATCCGAACTTTCTTCGCAAGACGACAACAAACGACAAAAGAAAAGGGAAAGGAGACACCAGATGGCAAAGACAGATGCGAACCCACCCATGCCCGATTGGTCGACCGAGTACCAGCTGGTGGAAGTCGACGCCGACTATCTCACCAAGGCGGTCAAGCCGAAGCAGTTCATTCACATCGACCAATCCGAGTGCATCATGTGCGAAGGCTGCGTCGACATCTGCCCGTGGAAGTGCATCCACATGGTCGACCCAGGTGCGGTTGCCGAGTCGATCGGAACCGAACAGCCCGGTCTCGACCCGCGCGACAACGTGATGTTCATCATCGATGACGACGTCTGCACGCGCTGTGCGCTCTGCGTGGACCGGTGCCCCACCGGCGTCATCATTCTCGGCAAGGTCGGCGCACCCGCTGCCACCGGCGATTCTCATACCCGTACCAACAACCATGGCTACGCCTACGGAATGCGTTTCTAGGAGCACCCCTCATGGCAAAGACGATTGACGACCAACCAACACCGACGCTGAAGGACCGCGTCTCGAAGATCGGTGAACAGGTTCAGGGCAGCCAAGCGTGGAACTCGATCTTCCGACCCGGTTCGATCTTCCGCAAGGGCTACACCGACTCGCCGCGTAACCGTTCGTACGTCATCATGAACTCGGTGCTCTACCACCTTCACCCGGTGAAGGTGAAGCGCCATGCGGTGAAGGTCAGCTACACGCTGTGTCTCGGTGGCTTGTCCTTCTTCCTCTTCATCCTGCTCACGGTCACGGGCATCTTCCTCATGTTCTTCTACCGACCAACTGCGGCGAACGCGTGGCAGGACATCCAGACTCTGCAGACGTCGGTGACATTCGGCTTGCTCGTGCGCAACATGCACAGGTGGGGCGCGCACCTCATGGTGCTCACCGTCTTCTTGCACATGGCTCGTGTCTTCTACCACGGTGCCTACAAGGCGCCGCGTGAGTTCAACTGGGTGATTGGTGTCATCCTTCTCACCCTCACCCTTCTCCTGTCGTTCACCGGTTACCTGTTGCCCTGGGACCAGTTGGCGCCGTGGGCGGTTGCAGTGGGAACCAACATGATGGGCTACACACCCGTGTTCGGTA
>CAZVPL010000029.1:0-20386 GCA_964629075.1 uncultured Bifidobacterium sp.
GACTCGACCTGCGCGCCGCCGCGATGGAGTACCTGTCCGAAGCCGTCGACGGCCTCATCGAGACCTACTGTCTCACCGAGGCCGACGATGAGTGGGACCTCGATGGTTTGGTGCGTGAACTTGCCACCTTCTGGCCGACCGCCGTCACCGTCGGCCAGCTCGAGAACGCCGACGGCACGGATGGCATGTACGACATCGTCATGGCCGATGCGGCCGCGTTCTACGCAAAGCGCGAGGCCGAACTCGGCGAGTCGGTCATGCGTGAAATCGAACGACAGGTCATGCTGCGCATCATCGACCAGCGTTGGCGCGAACACCTCGAGGAAATGGACTACCTCCAAGAGGGGATCAACCTTCGTGCGATGGGTCAGAAAGACCCACTCACCGAATGGCAGCGCGAGGGCTACGACATGTTCGGCGCCCTCATGAAGGGCATCGCCCAAGATTTCGTCCGGTACGTCATGCACGTTCAGGTCGTCACCGACGACGCAGCCGAGGTTCAAAACGTCCAGCAAACGTCATCCGACAACGTCGACACCGATGGCTTCCGTGCGGCTGCGGCCGCGGCGGTGGCCGACGGCGAATTGCCCGAGGAACTTGCCGCACCAGCCTCTGCGCCATCGAACACGCCCGTTGTGAAGAGCGAGTTCGACAAGACCCCGCGCAACGCGCCATGTCCGTGCGGCTCGGGCAAGAAGTTCAAGATGTGTCACGGCCGCGGCGCGGCCTGACCAACCGAACCCGTTCCCATGCGTGACTTCAGCGACGCCATCAAACGCCTTCGTGAGCGGCTCGATGACGCGCGCACGTACCTGAAAATCGACACCAATCGGGCGCGGCTCTCGGAACTCGAATTGGAAGTGGCCCGCCCCGACCTGTGGGACGACCAGGAACTCGCCAAGCGCATCAACACCGAGTACGCCAATGTGAAGGGTGACATCGACGAGTTCGACGGCCTTGCCTCGGCAATCGACGACATCGAAGTGCTCCACGAGCTGGCTCGCGAGGTCGACGACGCATCCCAAGAGCCCGAGATCGACGAAGGCATCGGGAAGGCCTCGCGTCAACTCGACACCTTGGAAATGCGGAGTCTCTTCACCGGCGAGCACGACGAAGTCGACTGCATCGTGCAGATCAATGCAAAAGACGGCGGCGTCGACGCCCAGGACTGGTCCGAAATGCTCCTGCGCATGTACTCGCGGTGGGCCGAACGGCGCGGTTTCTCCGTCGAGGTCGACGACGTATCCGAAGGGACCGAGGCGGGAATCTTGTCGGCCGAATTCACGATTCACGGCCGCTACGCGTACGGGCTCATGACATCGGAACGCGGCACCCATCGACTCGTGCGCATCAGCCCGTTCGACAACCAGGGTCGTCGCCAGACGAGCTTCGCCTCGGTGCAGGTGTGGCCCGTCATGGATGCGCCGAACGTCGACGTCAACGAATCGGAAATTCGCATGGAAGTGTTCCGCGCGTCGGGCGCCGGTGGCCAGCACGTCAACAAAACTTCGTCGGCCGTGCGGCTCATTCACGAACCCACGGGTCTCGTTGCGTCGTCACAGGAAGAACGCAGCCAGCTGCAGAACCGAGAGAAGGCGATGAACAGGTTGAAGGCGATGATCGCGGCGCGTATCGAGGAAGAACACGCAGCCGAGCGAGACCGAATCGCAGGAAAACCGGCTCAGGTTGGTTGGGGAAGTCAGATCCGTTCGTACGTGATGCAGCCCTACCAAATGGTGAAGGATCTTCGCACGGAGGTTGAAGACGGCAACGTTTCGGCCGTTCTCGACGGCGATATCGACGATTTCATGGTGGGATTCCTTCGTTTTCGCCGCGCGACCGACAACACGGGGGCGTAGCAGATATCCACTGGTAGGTTCCTAGCGTCATGATCCGTCTCGACAACGTGACAAAGGTGTACGGCGCCGACACGGTGGCCGTACGCGACGTGAGCTTCGACATCGCGAAGGGCGACTTCGTGTTCCTCGTCGGCCCGTCGGGTTCCGGCAAGTCGACGCTGCTGCGCCTCATGAGTCGCCAAGAGCGCCCCGAGCGCGGCGATGTCTGGATCGCCGGCAAGAACGTGAACGAAATGCCCGACTCGCGCGTTCCCCATCTGCGCCGCAGCATGGGCAACGTCTTCCAGGACTACAAATTGCTGTCCAACAAGACCGTCTTCGAAAATGTCGCGTTTGCCCTCGAAGTCATTGGCAAGCCCCGCCACGTCATCAACCAGCAGGTGCCGGCCGTTCTCGACCTCGTCGGTTTGGCCGACAAGGCTGACCGTTTCCCCGACCAGTTGTCCGGAGGCGAGCAGCAGCGCGTGTCGATCGCTCGCGCCTTTGTCAACCGGCCGCTCATCATGCTCGCCGACGAGCCCACGGGAAACCTCGACCCCGCCACTGGCGAGGGCATCATGCAGCTTCTCGAGGCCATCAACCGAAGCGGAACCACGGTGGTCATGGCAACCCACGACCACCGCATCGTGAACCTCATGCGCAAGCGTGTCATCCAGCTCGACCGCGGAGTTCTCGTGCGCGACCAGGAACGAGGGGTGTACGAATAATGCTGTCGCGCGTCGCCTACGCCTTTCGCGAAACATGGGCCAGTTTCCGGCGGAACCTCACGCTGACTGCCGCTGCGGTTCTCACCTCGGCCGTCTCGCTGCTGCTCGTTGGTGTCACATTCCTCGTCCAGCGCGGCTTCGACAACCTGCTCGTGCGCTGGAAGGGTGACGTCCAGCTGATCGTTTTCATGACCCCCGATGCGACCGCCGAGAACGTCGCATATGTCGACGGTGTCATCCGTTCGCAGCCCAACGTCATCGACGTGAACAAGTTGTCGTACCTCGACAAGCCGGCCAGCTACGCCGAGGCGCAGCAGTTGTTCGCGGGCGACCCGACCATGCTGTCGCTTCTGACCCCCGAAACCATTCCGACTCAGTTCAAGATCGTGTCGCTCACCGACGACTCGGCGCTGTTGCGCAGCCTCGCCGACCAGTACCGAATCCTGCCCAAGGTGCAGGGTGTCAGCCTTGCCGAAGACGAATTCGAGGTCATCTCCACGTTGTCCGGATTCGTGCGCACCGTCACCATCGTGATGTCGTTGGTCCTGCTCGCCGTGGCGGTGACGCTCATCTGGAACACCATCCGCACCGCGATGTTCGCGCGTCGGCGCGAGATCGAGGTGATGAAGCTCGTCGGCGCAACAAACTGGTTCATCCGAATTCCGTTCATGCTCGAGGGTCTGCTGCACGGTCTCATCGGCGGGGTGTTGTCATGCGGCGGCCTCTGGGGACTCAACCGCGCGTGGGAGAGCGGAGTGGCCGGCTTCAAGCCGGGCACGGGTGTCAGCTCGCTCGTCGTGCCGTCTGGCTACGTCTCGGGCGTGATGATCCTGCTGCTCGCCATCGGCGCGCTGGCCGGCGCCATCGGCTCGGGCATCGCGGCGAGCCGCTTCCTCGACGTCTGACCGTTTGGGGTAGAAAATCGCATGGCTTATTCCGACATCCTGTTCGACGTCGCCGATGGCATTGCCACGATCACGTTGAACCGCCCCGATGCAATGAACTCGTTCACCAACCAGATGGCGCGCGACCTGCGAGCGGCGTTCGACGAAGTCGACGCGAACGACGACATCCGCGTGGTCATCGTCACGGGCAGTGGGCGTGCGTTCTGTGCCGGAGCCGACCTCTCGTCGGGCGGAAGCACGTTTGCCAAGGGAGGAAGCGACGAGGCACCTCGTGGCGGGGTCGTCCGTGACGGGGGTGGCCTCGTGTCACTGCGTGTCTTTGACTGCAAGAAGCCGGTGATCGCGGCCATCAATGGTGCGGCGGTCGGTGTGGGAATCACGATGACCCTGCCGATGGACATTCGGCTCGCAAGCACCAAGGCAAAGATCGGTTTCGTTTTTGCCAAGCGGGGGATCGTGCCCGAGGCTTGCTCGTCGTGGTTCCTGCCTCGTCTCGTCGGAATTTCGCAAGCGGCCGAGTGGGTGTACACCGGTCGTCTGTTGACCGCCGACGAGGCGTTGGCCGGCGGACTCGTGCGCAGCGTTCACGAACCCGAGGACTTGATGCCCGCGGCAATCGCCATTGCGCGAGAAATAGCCGACAACACCGCACCCGTGTCGGTTGCACTCTCACGGCAGATGATGTGGCGCATGCTCGGCGCCGACCACCCGATGGAAGCCCATCGCGTCGACAGCCGCGGCATCCAGGCACGTGGGCGCACGGCGGATGCAAAGGAAGGTGTCGAGAGTTTTCTCGAGAAGCGTCCCGCACGTTTTCCCGACAAGGTGAGCGACGGCCTGCCCGAGATCTTCCCCGGCTGGGTCGACCCGGAATTCTCGTAACGAGATGAGCGCCGACGATCGCACCGTCTACGACGCTGTTGGCGGGATGGATTTCTTCGTCGCGATTGCCGACAGGTTCTACGAACGCGTGCGCGACGACGCGGTGCTGTTGCCGCTGTATCCCGACCCCGACGACCTGCCGGCGGCATCGAGACGGCTGGCGATGTTTCTCGCGCAGTACTGGGGTGGACCGCACACCTACAGCGAGGAACGCGGTCACCCGATGCTGCGGGCACGCCACAACCCCTATGTCATCGGAGCGCTCGAACGCGATCACTGGTTGGTGTGCATGTTGAGCGCTGTCAATGAACTCGTGAGCGATGATGACGTTCGTGCACAGATGACCGACTACTTCGTGAAAGCGGCCGAGCACCTGCGCAATGATCAGCCGTTGCGACTCGTCAAGCCGTAACAGGCCACGGCGGCCGCAGCCGCGACGTTCAGCGAGTCGACACCCGCAGCCATTGGAATGCGCACGCGGTGCGTGGCAAGCCTCATCCAGTCGTCCGACAAGCCATCTCGTTCCGAGCCGAGCACGAGCGCGACACGTCGGCCCGCCCGTACCGCGGAGAGATCGACGGCATCGGCAGAAGGTGTCATCGCGTACGACTCGAAACCGGCCCGACGCATGACGGCGAAGAGTTCTTCTGCATCACCCGTCCGGGCGATGTCGAGCTGGAAGGTTGTTCCCATGGCCACTCTCAAAGCGCGGCGGGCGAACGGGTCGGACGATTCGCCGTCGAGCACGAGGCCGGTGAAGCCGAAAGCAGCCGCGCTGCGCACGATCGCACCGACGTTGGTGGGGTTGTCAACCTGACTGAGAACGATGATTCGATCGTTGCGTGTGATGATCTCGCCGAGGTCGACCATGGGCGGCTTCGGAAAGAGTGCGACGATGGGAAGAGCGACGCCGAGACCGGTTGCTGCTTTGCGGGTGGCTTCGTCGGCCGTCACGACGAGGGCCGTTGAGAGGTGGTCGCCGATGCTCTCGAGAGCGGGCAGGGCGGATTCGTCGCAGATGACGAGTTCGGGCACATGACCCACCTCGAGCGCACGCATCACGACAAGATCGCCCTCGGCCACGAACTTGGCGTCGGTGCGCTCTCCACGGCGATGCAGGCGAGTATTCAACTGCCGCTCGCGCAGGCGGAACGCGTCGAATGCGGGGTCATCGGCCCCCGACGCCGGACGAATGTTCAGTAGTACCAGGGGAACGCCGACCAGTCGGGATCACGCTTCTCGAGGAACGAGTTGCGTCCCTCGGCCGCTTCGTCGGTCATGTAGGCGAGCCGTGTGGCCTCGCCGGCGAACACCTGCTGGCCGACAAGACCGTCGTCGATCAGGTTGAAGGAGAATTTCAGCATGCGCTGCGCGGTCGGGCTCTTGCCGTTGATCTCCTTCGCCCACTGCAGGGCGGTTGCCTCGAGATCGTCATGGTCGACAACTGCATTGACCATGCCCATGCGGTGCGCGTCGTCGGCCGAGTACTCGCGTCCGAGGAAGAAGATTTCGCGCGCGAACTTCTGACCCACCTGGCGGGCGAGATACGCCGAACCATACCCACCATCGAAACTCGCGACGTCGGCGTCGGTTTGTTTGAAGCGTGCGTGCTGACGTGACGCGATGGTGAGATCGGACACCACGTGGAGGCTGTGGCCGCCACCCGCGGCCCAACCCGGCACCACACAGATGACGACCTTGGGCATGAAGCGGATGAGGCGTTGAACCTCGAGGATGTGGAGACGTCCCGTTCGGGCGGGGTCGCTCGCCGCAAGTGAGTCACCGTCGGCGTACTGGTAACCGGCTCGTCCTCGAATGCGCTGGTCACCGCCACTGCAAAATGCCCAGCCACCGTCCTTGGGCGACGGGCCGTTGCCGGTGAGAATGACGCAGCCGACGTCGCTTGTCTGGCGGGCGTGGTCGAGGGCCGTGAACAGTTCGTCGACGGTATGAGGACGGAATGCATTGCGTACCTCGGGTCGGTTGAAGGCAATGCGTACCGTGCCGTGCTCTTTGGCGCGGTGGTAGGTGATGTCGGTGAAGTCGAAGCCCGCCACCTGTGTCCAGCGGCCGGGGTCGAAGATCTGCGAGACGGTCACGGCACAAGTGTGCCGAGTATTTGCGCTATTTGCGCATTCCCAGCCACCATGCGGCAACCTGCGCGGGCATCCGCTCGTAGTAGGCCTTCCACAGGTCGGACGCACCGTCGATGAGCGGCTGCATGTTCGTTGACGGCAGCGGGCTCGCGGTGGTGATGGGGTCGAGCCACTCGAGCTTGAAACCGGTGAAGATACCCGTCATCTTCTTCGCGTCGGTCTCGTGGTGGTCGGACGTCTGGTGTTCGAGGAACGCGTTGTAGTCCTCGAACGCGAGCAGCCCGTAATAAGTGTTGGGCTCGGCGCCTCGCCAGTATTCGTAGCGAATGACGCGCTTTTCGTTGTCGTGGGTGGCCTTGACGAGACGTTCGGCGAGGTCTTCGAACTCTCGTTCCTTGCCGGGCTTGACGGTGATGTGCGCGAGGATCGTTGCCATGCGCCCACAGTAGTGGTGCTGACGTCCCCCTATTTCAAGAGGGTGAGTTCCCCAACCAGACGCGCCACATCGGCGTAGCGAAGGAAGAGGGGGCTGAAAGCGATGCGGATGACGTTCGGTGGCCGGAAGTCGACGATGAGGCCCCGTGAGATGAGCTCTTTTGACATCCGCTCGGCATCGGGATGAAGAAGCGCGATGTGACCGCCACGTTGCGACCCATCTCGGCGCGAGCCGAGGGAGAAGTCACCCTCACCGAGGAACGTGTCGAAACCCTCGACGAAGAAGTCGCCGAGACCGATGCAGGTGGTGCGCAGGTCGTCGATCGCATACGTGGTGATGATGCCGAGTGCCGCGTGCATGGCCTTCATCGACAGCACATGGGTCGTGCCGCTCGAGAATCTGGTGATGCCCTCGGCGGGTCGGTACGTGTCCTCGAAGGCGAAGGGTTCGGCGTGACCGAACCACCCGGGTATCGGCTGGTCGACCGAACCGATGATTCGCGGCGCGGCATACATGTAGGCGGGGGCGCCAGGTCCGCCGTTCAGGTATTTGTAGCCGCAACCCACGGCAAAGTCGATGTCGTTGGTGAGCACATCGCACTTCACGGCACCGGCCGCATGCGCCAGGTCCCACACCGTGAGGACGCAGTGCTCGTGTGCGGCCGCGGTGATCGTACGAACGTCGTGGAGGTCGGCGGACCGGTAGTCGATCATCGACGCAGTCATCACGGCAATGTCATCGGCGAAACGCGCCGACATGTCCGTCACTTCCATTTCGACGAACTCAAGACCGTGAAGTTCTGCCACGCTTCGCGCCACGTACCTGTCGGTGGGGAAGTTGCGCGAGTCACACAGCAGCACCCGGCGAGACGGCGACCGGTTGATGCGTGCGGCTGCCGAGAGCACCTTGAACAACGCAACCGAAGTCGAGTCGCCCGCAACGACCGAGCCCGGCGGTGCGCCGATCACTCGGCCAACGAGGTCGCCCGTCGACGCTGCGAGGTCGAGCCAATCGCCATCGTGCCAAGTGCGTACCAATCCGTTGCGCCACTCGTCGTCGAGCGTGCGGATCACCGCGGCGCGCGCCGCATGGGTGACGGGGCCAAGCGAATTGCCGAGAAAGTACAACTCACCTTCGGGCAGATCGAACTGCCGGCGGGCAGCCGCCAGAGGATTCATTGCATCAAGATGTGCGGCGTGGCGGGTGAAGTCGTCGAGTGTGGTCATGGTTTGTCCGTCAGCCCCGCAACAATCCGATGGTGGTGTCTCCGAGGTCGGTCCCCGGTGTCAGCAGATCGTAAATCAGATCGAAGTGATCGCGGCCGGCCACGACCCGGCACGTGGCATCGACCCCGGCCGCCGCGAGCTTGCCGACGTAGGTGTCGCTCTGCGCCTTGAAGGCCCTGGTCTCTTCTTCGCCGACGAATGCGCGAACGACCGGGATTGGAGAGACTCGCGCATGCGCTGGGCTCAACCGCACCGCATCGGGAACCGTGAGGCCCAGCGGTTCGTTCACGCTCGTCGCGACGATCGGTCGCAGATCGAACACGCCGCTCAAGAGAACGGCGGCAGTGCACCGTGTCGGTTGGGGGTTGGCGGTGGTCACCATCGCGGCGAGGTGTCCGCCCGCCGATGACCCGGCCACGACCACGCGGTCAGGGGCGAGTCCGGAGGAGTCGAGCAACCAGTCCATTGCAGCGCGGCACTGGGTGACGATTCGCTCGAGGGTTGCCGTCGGGGCGAGCGTGTAGTTCACGCTTGCAAACGAGAACCCTGCGTCGAGCGCATCGGCTGCCCACATCGAACACTCGTCGGCCGACAACGCCTTCCAGTAGCCACCGTGGATGAAAACGAGCAACGGAGCCGTGACCGTCGAACGGGCGAGCACCACGTATTCGTCGAGGCCGGGTCCGTATGCCTCGCGGGAGATTCTGTCGCCGAGTGTTGCCACGGTGGCGGCGCTGCGTCGGGCGTATTCGTCGATGTACCAGGCTGCAGGGTGCTTTGCGGCCGAACTCGGCGAGTACTCGGCTTCGAGGTTGTCGGCGTCAGGCGACATGGGCGGGGACACTCGCCGCACGACGCTGCGAAGAGCGCGCCTTCACAACGATGAGCGCCGAACAAGGGATGACGAGGACGTTCGGCAGCCAGACGAGGGTGTCGCCGATGGTGAGCCCGTACGACAGCCATGCGCAAGCCGTGACGAAGAGAAGGGAGTTGCTGGAAACCGAAACGCCGTTCAGGTCGGGATCGCGCAGCACCTTGAAAGTTTGGGGAAGAACGGACAGTGCGCCAATGACGAAGGCAAGCACGCCGACGAGAGACGTCGAGATGGACGCCGCGACGAAGCCCACACCGACGACGACTGTGATTGCGGTTGAGAGCACCGAACGGGAGAGAACACCATGGCGCGTCATGGCGATACCGAGAAGGGCGATGGCGACCGAAAGAAGAAGATTCGATCCAAAGAGCGGAATGTCGGTCTGTGCCAAGCCATAAATGGCCCAGAGGATCGACCCCGACATGCCCTGGAGGGCGCCGAGAGGGGCGAGTCCCTCGACGGTGTTGTTGCGATAAACACGAAAGACCTGCGGCCAGATGAACAGCATGGAGAGGGTCGACGCAACGAGGCCGAGCAAGTTCTGGAGGGTCACCCGGCAAGTCTGCCCGACACCGAGTCGAAAAAGGCGAACTAATCTCGGTGGCATGACCATTGACGCATCTCTTTCGAACTTTCTCGCGGCGGCATGTCCGCTCGTCGGCGACACCGGCTACCGGTTCTACTTCACCGCCGAGACGCGCGCGGTCGGCGAGAAGTTGGGACTGAACGGAATGGAGTTCTACGTCATCGGCCGTGGTGGTGCGTTGGGCGACTGTGACGGTGCGGCACTCGCGGCAAACTTCGGTTACTTCAATCCCGCTGTCATCGGTGGGGCATGGGATTCGGCGAAGACGAAGTGTGCGCCGCGCACCGCGGGCCGTGCACACCTTGAATGCAGTGCCGAATTCGGCCGTTCGAAGTTCGCGTCCATTCCGAATCTCGCCGCATTCGTGGCGGCTGCCGATGCGGTCAACGCGGCCGCCGCCCCCGACGGTCTTGGTCTCTATGCGGCAATGAAGTGCGACCCGCTTGTGTCCGACGTGCCCGGTCGCGCGATGCAGCTCGCCACCGTCTTGCGCGAGTTCCGTGGCAGCGCTCACCTCGCAGCCATTCGCGCAGCGGGCCTCACCTCGAAGGTGGCACACTTCATCAAGCGCCCGAACGACGCAAAGATGTTCGGCTGGTCAGAGGACGACGTCGCCAAGGTCACCGACGCCCAGCGTACGCAGTGGGAAGTCGCCGAGAAGCTGACCGACGAGATGGTGGCACCTGCCTACGGTGTGCTTGACGCGGCAGGACGTGATGCCTTCCTTGCCGGCATCACCGCGATGCACGACATCGCATCCAGCTGACGCCCTGACGACTTCATGCCGTGCCTATCGGCTGCCGTCTTACGACGTCATGCCGTGCCTATCGGCTGCCGCCTTACGACGTCATGCCGTGCCTATCGGCTGCCGCCTTACGACGTCATGCCGGTCAGCCCGACGAGGCCGCGGGCGTGTTCGATTTCGCCCATGTGACGTAGTCCGTGCTGGTAGATCCAGCATTCAGCCGCGTCGAGAACCGTGATGCCCGCCTCGCCCGCCACCCGGGCCGAGTACGTGCTCGCGATCATCGGAGGGAATGGACGTCCGATGACGACACGATCGAGGTCGGCCGGGTCGACATCGTCGAGCCATGTCTCGGTGCGTGAAAAGACTGCATTCATGTAGTCGATGAAGGCGGCGTAGTCGCCGATGCGCTGATTCACCATTTCGTCGACGGTCTTGTGCTTGCCGTGATCGTTGATTGACATGCCGACACGGGCGGCCCACTCGTCGTTCCAAATCGGTGTCGCACCCGTCATCAACATGAATGACGCATCGATCATGTTGACGATGTGGAAGAGGCTGAAGGCGATAGGCACCACTCCGTCGCGCTCCATGTGGTTCACCTGCTCGACGGTCATCGTTGCCGTTGCATCGTGGTAGAGCGAGTGCATCGCGCGCATGCGTCGACGAAGTGATTCGAGAGCGATTGCATTGCTCATTGTGGCCCCTGAATTTCGATGCGATTCCCCGAGGGATCATGGATGAAGATCTGGTCGCTACGGCCGTCGTCGTTGTGGATTCGCCGGAAAGTGATGCCGTTGCGTTCAAGGTGAGATGCGGCCTCGTCGACATCGTCAACCAACAGCGCAAAGTGTTGCTTTTTGTCGATGGTGGCCCCGGGCGCCTCCATGATGTGGAGCTCGTGGGAGCCCATCCGGAGCCAACCGCCTCGCACTTTCATCTCGGGTCGGTCGAACGGCATGAAACCGAGTTTGTTCACGTAGAAGTCGAGCGACTCGTCCAGCGAGTGGACGTTCACGTTGACGTGATGAATCCCCCGTACACGCATGGCCCAACTATAGGAGAGAGATTCAGGCGCTGCGCAGGTCACGCCGTTCGACAGCGATGAGGGCGAGTGCGGTGAAGCCGGTGGCAACACCAACGAGGCCGAGAATCGAGCCGCGTGGAGCCCCTGAGCGCAATACGTCAACCACGTTGTAGAGCGAGAACACTGAAAGAAAACGAATCGCACGGAAAAATTCGATACCGGCTTCGGCGAGTGACGTGATGATGTAGCCGGCGATGGCAACGGTCGTCCCCGTTGCGATTGCCGCCGACTTTCGCCCGGTGACGCCACCGACGAAGAGGGTGATCGAACCGATCGTCACCGTGAGGGCGAGGACGGTAATCGTCGCCCATACGAGCGCACCGAATCCGACGCCAAGGTTGACCATGTGGGCGAGGACGATCGTCGTGATGCAAGAGACGGCTCCGAGCACACCCAAGAGAATTGCCGCGGCGCCCAGTCGCTCAAGCACCAGGCGAGATCGCGAGATCGGGAGCGAATAGAAGTTCTCCAAGACGCCGCTCTCTTCGTCTCCGCTGACAGCACCGCCCAAACCAATGGCCGCGATCATGAGGATGGTGGGCAGTACAAACGCGAAGATCTCATGGGAGAGATACCCAACAGGGGAGAGCGGTTCGACGCCACCACCCATGCCAATGAGCGACTTGATTCCCTCGGGCATCTTGTCGACCATCTCGTTGAAGTCGGCGGCCTGGTCGCGGAACGAAGGGTAGAACCCCACAGTGAGAGTGATCAGTGCGACGATCCCCGTTGACCACCCGAACATCCACCACTTCTTCGTGGAGATGCCGCGTCGAAGCACGGGAGCACTCACCCTGTTTCCCTGTAGAGGTCGAGAAACGCATCTTCAAGGTCGGGTTCAGTTCCGCGTATGTCGCACGGATGAAATTCGCAAAGGCGGTCGAAAAGTGGACCTGCATTGCCCCGAATCGTGAAGATCAGGTCATGCGGCTCTCTGTCGACTGAAACGTCCACGACGCCGGGGATCGAATGGAACAATCCGGGATCGAGTGGATTTGCAAACGTCACTTCGAAGGTGCGGGTGAGTCTCGAAGTGAGTTCGTCCACCGTTCCTGAGGCGACAATGCGACCGTGTTGGACTACCGCGATGCGGTCAGATACGTGTTGCACCTCGTCGAGAATGTGGGAGGAAAGAAATACTGCCGCGCCGCGGTCGGCGGTCTCGTGAACGAGTCGCCGAAAAGTCTGCTGGACGAGTGGATCCATGCCGGCCGTTGGCTCGTCGAGAAACAACAGTCGAGGTTGGTGTGAGAGCGCCGAAATCAATCCGATTTTTCGCCTGTTGCCAAGCGAAAGATGGCCGATTGGCCGGTCGAGGTCGGCGTCGAGTCGGCGAGCAAGATCCTCATGGTCGGCTGATCCGTTCATGCCCCGTAGTCGCGCGATGTCGGTGAGATACTGCCGACCGGTGAGTTTTCGGGGCAGAACCAGATTGCCCGGGAGGTAACTCGTTTGGCGTCTGGCCTTGACTCCTCGCCGCCTCGAGTCGAGACCGAGAATCGTGACCGAACCCGAACTTGCTCGGAGAAGGTCGAGCGCGACACGAATGAGGGTCGTCTTGCCCGAACCATTCGGTCCGATCAGCCCGAAGACGCAACCCGCGGGAACCTCGAGCGAGACGTTGTCGAGAGCCGTCGTCGCCCCGAACTTCTTGGTGACGTTCGTGACCATCATCAAAGGCTCCGTTTGCACCGGGGAGAAGGTACGGCGGGTACCCGGCGCTTTTCTGCGCGATACGTCCCGCCTAATAGTTTCGGTACATATGGATCGTTGGATTGCAGACACAGAACCCGGTGTGAAGTTCCCCGCATGGACCCGTGGCAACGCGGCAGACGTGTTCCCCGATCCGGCCTCGCCGTTTTTTGCGACGACGTACCTTCGCACGGCTCTCGGCAAGGGTCTGGTCGATGCCTACAGCACGATCGGCGTGTTCGACTGGGATGAAGTTGAGAACCCCATCGACCCCACGATGTTCGGCGTGTTCGGTGGGTACATCTACAACCCGCTCTCGTACACCCGTCTCTTTGGCGCGCGTATGCCGGGAGCATCACCCGAAGCCATCGACAAGGCATTCTTTGACGAGCGCGACGAAGTCCCCGCCTACCACGCCGAACCGTGGCACGAATCGGCGCGACACGCGGAGAAGCTCGGTGCGACCGCGGGTTGGGTGCTGACGACCGAGTCGTACCCGCAAATCGAAGCGGACAAGGTGATGGCCGATGCTGCCCGTGCGACGCGCCCCGACTTCTCGACACTCGACAACTTCGAATTGATGAATCGCGCTCGCTCGATGGTGCCGCTGCTGCGCCAGGCGATGATGACGGGGATGATCTCCTCGACGCTGTCGTCGATCGGAACGGGTGTCGTGGGGGCGATCACCGAAGCGCTCGGCGACCCATCGATGTCGGTGCGCCTGCTCGCCGGCATCGAGGCCGACTCGGCCGAACCACCGCGCGCGATCTGGCGGCTTTCACGTCTCGTGCGCGCATCGAAAGACGTTGGCGCCGAGTTCGACAAGGGGGTCGTCGGTCTCACCGATCGTCTGCGTGCTTCGTCGTCGGCCGAGTCGAAGAGTTTCGTGGCCGCACTCGACGACTTCCTCTTTCACTTCGGGTCGCGCGGGCCCGCCGAGTGGGACGTCATTGCGCTGTCATGGGAAGCCAAGCCCGACGTGGCTCTTGCGATCGTCGACCGCATGCGCCTCATGACCGATGCCGACGACCCTGCCGCACGGCGCGCCGAAGCTGTTGCCGAGCGCGATCGTGTGCTCGCCGACGTGCGAGCAAAGCTCGCCGGTGACGCCGAGACGCTCGGAACCTTTGAAGCCGGTATGCGCGCTTCGACGCTCTTCCTCAGTGCGCGCGAGCGCTACAAGGCGAACTGCATCAAGTTGGTGGGCGAAATTCGCGAGCCAATGCGAGAGATTGCCCGTCGCCTGGTTGCCCAGGGAGTCCTGAAGGAAGTCGAGCACATTTTCATGCTGATGGCCGACGAGGTTGACGAGTTCGGCATTCATCCCGACCGCTACACGCAGAAACTCGCCGAGCGTCACGCGGCTTACCGCACGCTCTTCGATGTCGAGCCACCATTTGCGGTTGACGGCAAGGTCGCGCCCATCTCGCAATGGAAGAAGCGGACCGCCGCGCAGGTCGAGATCGCCAAGTCGGGTGATGTGCTGAAGGGCGTTGCGGCCTCGAGCGGTGTTGCGACGGGTACTGCGCGCGTGATCCTCGACCCCGCGCAACTCGACGACTTCGAGCCCGGGGATGTTCTCATCGCTCCACAAACCGATCCTTCCTGGGCCCCGTTGTTCCTCGCCGCCTCGGCGGTGGTGGTGAACGTGGGGGCGGTCGGTAGCCACGCGATGATCGCGTCGCGCGAGCTCGGCATCCCCTGTGTGCCGTCGGTCGAGAACGCCACGGCGAGAATTCCGAATGGTGTCACGGTCACCGTCGATGGCAATGCCGGGACGGTCACCATTCACTGAGCGGCAATCCACTAAAAAGTGTCCATGCCACTGAGCAAGGTTCTCGGACCCGCCCGCTACATCGCCATCATTGCCGTCGTCGGCCTGCTGATCACTTCGGTGGCCACCTTCGGCTGGTCGATCGCCCGTACGGTGCTCTTCGTTGACGATCTCTTCCAGGGAAAGTGGCGAAGCGACGACCAAGTGATTTCACTGCTCAAGACGATCGACACCTACCTGCTCGCGCTTGTTCAATTCATCATCGTCATCGGCCTGTACGAGCTCTTCATCGGCGAGCTCGACGTGCCGCAATGGCTGAAGATCGACTCGCTCGACGATCTGAAGAAATCGATCATCGACATCCTCGTCATTTTCGTCGCGGTCAAGGGGATTGAGGGCCTGCTGAAACAGAAGGACCCCCTCGATGCTCTGACATTCGTCGGCGCTTCGGCGTCGCTTATTCTCGTGCTCACGCTCTTTCGAATCGCCAAGGTGGCCGACAAGAAATAGCGGCCGGGGGTCCGAATCCTCCCGGACATGGAGGGGGGAAACGTGCGTTACGCCAGTCTGTTCCAGCCGATCACCGTTGGCGGCGTCGAGCTGAAGAACCGCATCGTCCGATCCGCGCACGGGACGTTGCTGACAGGGGAAGGTTTGATCGCGTATCACGAGGCGCGTGCCCGTGGTGGCGTCGCCATGAGCACGCTCGAAGCGACGAGTGTGCACGACAGTGCTCCGTCGTTGATGCCGCTCTACAACGACTCGATCATTCCGATCTACCGTGAAATCGCCGACCGTATGCGGCCGTACGGCATGAAGATGTTCGCCCAGGTGTACCACCCCGGAGCCGCCACGAAGCCGCGGAAGTCGCCGTTCCCTTGGTCGGCAAGCGCAATCCCCAGCCCGAACATCGGCACGATTCCGATGCCGATGAGCACCGACATGATCGGCGACGTCGTGAAGGCATTCGGGCACGCGGCGCGTCGCATTCGCGAGGGTGGGCTCGACGGGATCGATGTTCACGCTTCGAGCGGTTACCTGTTGCAGCAATTCATGTCCCCGGCCACCAACCATCGCGACGACGAGTACGGAGGCTCGTTCGAGAACCGCATGCGGTTCCTCGTCGAAACACTCGAAGAGATCCGCCGGGCAGTCGGCGACGACTTCTGTGTCGGAATCCGCCTGCCGAACGAGGAGTACATTCCCGGCGGTCTCACTCCGCAGGACAACGCAGACATCGCGAAGTATGTCGAGAAGTACGTCGATTACGTGTCGCTTCACATGGGGTCGTATTGGCGCTTCCACAAGTTGCTCTCGACGATGGAAGACCCCCTCGGCCACGAGATGAAGCCGAACGAGGTCATCACCCCCGTGGTTTCGAAACCGACCATCGTCGTCGGACGCATCATGACGCTCGACCATGCGAACCACATCGTGGAAAGCGGTGCGGGGGACATGGTGTCGATGGTCCGTGCCCTCATCGCCGACCCCGAGTTGGTCAACAAGGGCCAGCGCGGAGAGGAAGACCTCGTGCGTCCCTGCATCGGGTCGAACATGGGCTGCGTTGCGCAGTTGATGGCGACCGGCAAACTCAGCTGTGTCGTCAACGTGGCCGCAGCCAACGAACAAACCGTTCCTTTCGAACCCATCGCTCCCGCTCCGGTGAAAAAGAAGGTGCTTGTCATCGGTGGGGGACCCGCGGGGTTGGAGGCCGCACGTACCGCCGCCCTGCGTGGTCACGAGGTGGTGCTCTACGAGGCGACACGTCAGTTGGGTGGTCAAGTATCGATTGCATCGCGGGCACCGCACCGCAGTGATCTTGCCGCGATCACCGATTTCCTCTCCCGAGAGATCGAACGCCTGGGTGTTCGTATTCACCTCGGAACGTTCGCCGACCCCGACACGATCGAGGCGGAAAAGCCGGACGAGATGGTGGTCGCCACGGGGTCAACCCCCCGCCGCGACGGGTTCCAGCTGTCCACACCTGCGACGCCGATCAGCGGTGCCGATCTTCCGCACGTGTACACCTCGTGGGATGTCTTTGGCTTCGGTGGTCGCGCGGAGATCGATGGCGACTGTTTCATTTACGACGATACGGGGACGTTCGAGGCGATTTCTGTCGCCGATGCCCTCGTCGATGCAGGTGCGCGCGTCACGATGGTCAGCCGCTACGACTCGCTCGGCGCGATGATCCCGTTCCCACCCGCAACGGTCGAAGCATCGAAAGAGCGTCTCATGTCGGGCAACTTCGACTTCATCGGGGGTCATTACCTGCAGGCGATCACCCGCGATGAGGTGTTGATAGGGGTCCCCTTCACCGAGCGGCGTCGGGCGATTCCGGCGAACACCGTCGTGTTGGTGACGTACAACCACCCGAACCGCGAAATCGCGCAGTACGCACCGGCGGGCGTGAAGGTGCACTTGGTGGGTGATGTGACGGGTACCAACTCGATCATGGCGTCGATTCATCAGGCTGCCGCCGTGACGCGGGCCATCTGATGCCGGCGTTTCGGTAGTTCCGTCCGTCATCGAGACGGGGAACCCTGCGTACCTTACGAACCGTGAAGTTCGTGAATCGCGCCGATGCAGGTCGTCAGTTGGCGGCGCGTCTGCTCGTCTGGCACGAAGCGAGTGCGGTGGTGCTCGGGCTTCCTCGCGGCGGGGTTCCGGTCGCTGCGGAAGTTGCGCACGTTCTGCACGTTCCGCTTGACGTCGTTCCCGTGCGGAAGCTCGGTGTTCCTTATCAGCCCGAGCTTGCGTTCGGGGCCATCGGTGAGGGTGGGGTTCGGGTCATCGAACTCGAGACAATGAAGGCGACGGGAATTCTGAAAAGTGAGGCGGCAGAGGTGGAAACATGCGAGGAGCGAGCGTTGCGGGCTCGTGTGCATCACCTACGCGGGATCCGACCTGCAGAGTCGCTTCTCGGCAAGACGGCGATTGTCGTCGATGATGGGATTGCCACGGGATCCACCGCGAAGGCGGCCTGCCTGTCTGTCCGGCGGCGCGGTGCGTCCCGCGTCGTGCTTGCGGTGCCCGTTGCACCAGTCGATTGGCGCGAGAACATCGGCGACGCCGCCGATGAATGTGTCTGTGTCTCGGAAGAACCGCACTTTTTCGGTGTCGGCCAGTTCTATGCCGACTTTGGCCAGGTGTCCGACAACGAAGTTGACCGGTTATTGCTGGAGCACCGGGCCGCCGTGAAGACCACACTCGGTCTTTGATTGACCCGCCCAGCGACCCGCACGTTTGTCGTTCGGGTCGGAGACGGGCGCGGTGCACGGCCAGCAGCCGATCGACGTGTAGCCACGATCGATGAGCGGATGCTGTGGCAGATCGTTGTCGAGCATGTACGAAGCCACGTCTGCATCGGTCCAGTTTGCGATCGGGTTGACCTTGATCACGTCGCGAAGGACATCGTGGAAGACGATCGGCGTTTGTGCGCGGGTCGGCCCGTCATCGCGGCGCAGTCCGGTCACCCATGCCGTGCGGTTCGCAAGCATGTGTTCGAGGGGGGCCACCTTTCGCACGCCGCAGCACAAATCGGTGTCACGCATCCACAAGTCGTCTCGGCCAACATCGGATGCCGGAGTGAGGATGCGCAGGTTGCCCCCGGTGCGATCGGCGAGGTGCTTTGCGTACCAGATGGTCTCGGCGAAGAGGTATTGCGTGTCAATGAGGGACACCTCGATGCCGGGAATCGTGGTCCAAGCAAGATGAGCGAGTATCGGATCGCCAAAACTCGATGTGACTGCGAGACCGTGACCGAATTTCTTGGCGGCCCACGCGAGGATGTCGGTGGGCTGCGCCGATTCGAAGTCGGCGTTCAGATCGCGGATCTCGTCGGATTCGAGGGTCGGATGGGTCATGGTCATGTCGCGCACTCCGATTCGCCGGTGGCGGCGACGAACGGACCCGTCTCGTCGTAGTCAACGAAGAAGTCGGGGGAGTCGTCGGGTTTCGGCACGATGTCGAGGTCGCGGAGATCCCCGGCGATGGTCGATGCGCCGCCATGACGCGAGAGCCAACCCTGGAAGGTCTCACCTGCGTCGCGCTCGTTGGCGAAACGACGCACCACGCGGGCAACGGCTTCGGGGGCTGCCTTCGCCGGAACACGCAGAGCCTTTTCGCCGAAGTGAATCTGTTCGTTGCCGACGTAGCCGCCGAGCAAGAGCTGGTAGCCGGGCAGTGACTTTCCGTGTGCGCGGCGTTCGGCGCCGAAGAGGCCGATGTCGGCCGCATGGTGCTGACCGCAGCTGTTCGTGCAACCGGAGATGTTGATGCGGACGCCGCCGACCTCGGCGAGGCCCTCGTCCTCGAGTCGCTCGCCGATGGCCTTTGCGAGACCCCGCGACTGCGTGACGGCGATGTTGCAGGTGTCGGCACCCGGGCAGGCCACGACGTCGCGGGCAAGTTCGGCACCGGGCCGCGCCATGCCGATCGCCTCGAGGCGGTCGTAAAGAACGCGGAGTTGATCTTCGGTGAGGTTGCGGAATGCGACGTTTTGGCGGTTGGTCAGACGCACGTCGGCACCGAGTTCGCGCTGGATGGAAGCGAGTGCCTTGAACTGCGACGCGGTGATGTCGCCGATCGCCGCGTAGGCGATGGCCGAGACCGTGCCTTTGGCTGCTCCACGGATCACGCTTGCGGCCTCCCAACGCACGAACGGATCGGAGGAGCGCAGCGTCACGCGCACCCCCTGGCCCATCTCGGTGACTTCTCCGGCCGACGCACGACCGGCGGGCAGGTCGCCCACCGCCGCAACCTCGGGAGGAATGCCACCGGGCCACGTCGACGAGGCCGGCAGTGTGTGGCGGATCTTCAGAACGCGACGACGTACTTCATCGATTCCCAACTGGTCGATGACCCACTTGAGTCGTGCGCGCAACTTGTTGTCACGGTTGCCCGTTTGGTCAAAAACGCGGAGGACCGCCTCGATCGTGGGCAGCAGTTCTTCGCGCGTCGTGAATTCTTCGAGGGAGAGAGCGGGATGCGGTGTGGCGCCGAGTCCGCCGGCGATGTAAACGCGGAAACCCTGCTCGACCGTGCCGTCTTCGAGTTCGCGAGTCACGGCGACCACACCGACGTCGTTGAACATCGCCTGGCCGCAGTCGGTCGAGCAGCCGGAGAAGTTCACCTTGAACTTGCGCGGCAGGCGCTGGCCGAGCGGATTGCGCACGAAGTGGCGGTACGTGGCCTCGGCCCACGGCGTGACATCGAGGTGTTCGTACGGGCAGGCACCCGCCAGGTGGCACGCCATCACGTTGCGCACGGTGTCGCCGCACGCTTCGCGGCTGGTGAGGCCGACGGCGGCGAGACGCCGCAAGAGATCGGGAATGCGACGCAGTTCGACAAAGTGGAACTGGATGTTCTGCCGCGTGGTGATGTGGCCCCATCCCCGAGAGAACTCGGTTGCGAGGTCGCCCATCAAGTCGAGTTGCTCGGGTGTGATGGTGCCAGCGGGCAGCTTGATGCGCACCATCTGGTTGGTGCCGCCCTGGCGCTGGCCGTAGATGCCGT
>CAZVPL010000030.1:0-20242 GCA_964629075.1 uncultured Bifidobacterium sp.
TGAAGTCCTTTGTGGAGGCGACGGACACCTTGTCGCCTGCCGCCGGTGGAAGTTCTAGATCGGGGACTTGTCCCGGGCTGCGGCCTGACGACGAACTGTTGACCTCATTGATCTGGTCGGTCTTTGGGGACACGGCCGCCGGCGGAGTTGTCGCCGTTCCGGCTGCAACTTCGTTGCCCTTCAGACCCATGTCAGTGAACGTGGTTTCAATCGACTTCACATCGCCGTTGCCAGACCCCACGGCGACGGTCACGTCACCACTCGTTGCATCGGCCTGAACTGCAAGTGCACTTGTTGCATTGCCCTGACCACCCTGAGGCGGGTTCGGTTGATTCTGTGGAGCGGCAGTCGTCTTCAATTCAAAGAAGTTTGCTCCGCCATTGATCGAGAGGAAGACGCCGGTCGCACCCGCAACCGCGATCAAACCAGTGTCACAATCAATCTTCATTTCGGTGTAGGAACCCGTGGTGATCGGCGCCGTAGAGTGGCTCGGCGTTCCCGATAGGCCGGTAATCGTGTACACACCCTTACCCGACACTGCAACAAATGCAGTGTCCGCAACCCTTGTCGCTGCGTTAGTCGGGCAGTACTGAATGGCGGTGACGGCGCCGGTATAGGTGCCGTTTGCGTTCGTCACCGTATTGACGCCGGCGGCAGCCACTTCGGAACCGAAGTACTTCACAGCTGATGCCGACACGACTCCTGTTGTCGAATTGACACTGAGATCCAGCAGACCAACCGTGCCCGATGAGCCCTCACAACCAGTGGGCCCAACGTTCCCGCCGCACTTTGTCACGCCAACGAGCACTCGGTCCTTGCCGATAATTCCTTCGATCGCCGTGTTCAGCGTCTGACCACCGCTCGGGATGAAGCTCGTTGCAGTGAGCTGTCCTCCTGCCGACGGATTTACCGCAGAACCAAACGCAAAGGATTTACGCGTGAGAACATCCTTCGCATCACGAACTTCCGCTTTAGCCGCAAGTTCATCGCCCATGTCAAGCGGGGTATCGCCGGTGGTCGTCTTGAATGACTTCACCTGCATGTAGTCGGAACCGAGGGTGAACGTCGCCGCAATGTGCTGTAGCCCAGCGGCACCGTTCCACCAGTCAAGCGACCGACTTCCGCTTGCTCCGAGCGTGCTGAACGACAGACCGCCGTCGGTCGACAACAGTGTCCGACCACCACCGGTATCGGTCATGCTGAGAACCAACTTGGAACCATCGGTCGAGTTCGGGTCATAGACAACGTCGGTGATGTTGGCCGCCGTCATTCCCACAACAGCGATACCACCCGATGTCTGTGCTTTACCCGCGGTCGCAGTGATGGTCAGCAATTCGTTCACCCCGGGATTGGAAGCCCCGAACTGGGGGCGGTATCCCTTTTGATCATCAATCTTTGCTGACTTACGAAGACCGTATTTCCCGTCACCCGAAAGCGTGACCATGTTGCCGGTCGTCGCATCGGCCGAGAAGTTGAAACCGGCATCCCACAGGAACCCTGTGTTGTTGTTGGCTCCGCCAACCGGGAGCAGCTGAATCTTCCCGTTGGCAAAGGCCTGCCCACCAATAGTCACAGGCGCGCCGGAGGCGTTGTATGTGAACATGCACTGACCAATACTTCCAACGACGGTGAGTCCCGTGAGCACACCAGCGGGGGCCACAGGCGCGATCGAACCAACAAGGCCGGTATTCCCGTTCCAACCACAATTGTTTTGCTGTTGCTGTGCGGGTCGTGTCTGAACAAGGCCCGTGATGCTTGCCTCCCACGGCGAGAATGCCTCGGTCATCGTCGTTCCTTCAAATGAACTCGAAACTGTCCAAGTCGAACCGACGAAAGCACCGACGGCGAACTCAGCTGTTGAAGCCGTCTCCGCAAGTGAGACAAAGGCTTTTGGAGTCGTAGTACCGAGAGTACTCAAGTGAATCCAACTCGAGTTGAACGCATTCCCTGAAGGACGTGCCGACATGGTGTGGGTCGGCTGTTGGGCGGTCAGCGCAGCGGTGATGTTTGCTGAACCTGCGCCAATGGTCAGCTGAGACAGCTTTGTTCCACCGGCACCTGATGCGATCATGAACATGTCGCCGTTCGTTCCCACGGCGAACCCGACTCGATCACCCGACGAATACACCCCGGCGCCAATCGTTGTAGACACGTCTCCAAACGTTGGCGTTGCGGTGTCGTCTTTACTGTCCGGGACCACCGCAGCCCACAACTTGTCGGAGGTCGCAACAAAAATTGCGGAAGATTGACCGGTTGCTCCGCCATGCACCCAGAAGTGCTTCTTTGACGAACCGGTGACGCTGCTGTAGCTCTGGATCTTTGACCAGGTATTGCCGTAGTTACGCGAGAAGAAAAGATCATTACCCGCCTGCACCGCGACCTCACCCTTTGCAGCTGACGTAAATATCTCTCCCGCCGACTGGCTCTGTGTCATGGCACCCGGTGCAGTGTTCGTCGCTTCGGCATCTTCTGCTCCCGTTGGAACCGGCGCCCACGATCCCGCGTAATCAGTGGTGCGCCAAACAGAGGGTTGTGCGTCAGTGGTCGCGTAGAACACACCCGAGTCAGCATCGGCGGCAATTGTTCGGACCTGGCCGCCGTAAGCATTTGAGTAGCTAAGTTTCGACTTTGCTGAAGCAGTCAGGGTCACCGCTCCTGCAGCCACCGGGCTGACAACTTTGGTCTGGAAGCCCGGAGCAGCTACGACGATGCTCGTCGCGCCAGCGTCGTCAATCGTCACTTTGCCGGTCGAGTCGGCGATCACGCTGTCGATTGCGTCACCGTCGCTGTTCAGAACTGCCACCATTGCGCGAGCGATGGCTCCATCGGCACCTGACACTGTGATGTCAATGTTTGCCGCGTGGGCGACTTCGGGAATTGCAAAGAGTCCGATAGTTGCGACCGATGCGACGGCCGCGATGGAACGGGTGAATCTACGGAACATGTCCCCTCCTGATTGGATTCGGTTCCCACACTAACAAGGTATGAACAATCCTCAAGGTGGTTCCCGACTGTCTATGGTCGTGTCATGGCAGATCTCAAGGTGACGGCAGAACCTCGTTCGGTGGGCCTATCGGCCGAGCGTTTGGCGAAGTTGGATGGCTATCTGGCCGGATACGTCGATTCCGGTCGTTTGGCGGGTTGGTCGATGGCCGTCGCACGCCACGGCCAGGTGGTGCACTCCTCTCTCTACGGTCACGCGGATCTGGAAGCCGGGAAGAAAATGGCTTCCGACACGATCTTCCGCATCTACTCGATGACGAAGCCGCTGACATCGGTGGCCGCGATGATGCTGTGGGAAGAAGGTCGTCTGCAGTTGACCGATCCGGTGTCGCGATTCATTCCGTCGTTTGGTGACCTGAAGGTCTTCAAGCGTGGATCATCGACGGCTCCGGTCTTCGAGGGTCTGACAGAACCAATGCGGGTGTGGCACCTGCTCACCCACACCTCGGGTTTGACGTACGGCTTTTTGATGTCGCACGTCGTCGACGAGATGTACAGAAAGGCTGGCTTCGAATGGGGCATGCCGAAGGGGAAGAACCTGGCGGAGATTTGTGATCTGCTGGCCGAGTTGCCCTTGCTGTTCCAGCCCGGGAGCGAGTGGAACTACGGAGTGTCAACCGACGTACTTGGTCGGGTTGTCGAGGTGGCATCGGGAATGTCGCTCGACGCGTTCATCGACGAGCGCATCTGCAAGCCATTGGGCATGGACGACACCTCTTTCTATGCACCGCCGGAAAAACTCGACCGGGTGGCACAGCTGTACGCACGAAACCCCGCGACGAAGCAGGCAATGCCGCTGAAATCCGCCGCGGCGGCGGCACTGCAACCCCCCGACTGCCTGATGGGAGGCGGCGGCATGGTGGGAACGATTGCTGACTACATGCGCTTTGCGGACATGCTGCGTCGTGGTGGCGTTGCCGACCCGACGCTGGGCGGCGCACGTTTGTTGTCGCCGCGGACCGTTGCGTACATGACGACAAATCACTTGCCGGGCAACGCAGATCTATCTGAATTTGGTCGGCCGATCTTTTCCGAAACCACGCAGGAAGGTTTCGGTTTCGGCCTCGGTTTTGCGGTGCTGATGGATCCGGCACGGGCGAAGACGGCCGGTTCCGTGGGTGATTTCGGATGGGGCGGTGCGGCGAGCACCACGTTCGTGGTGGACCCGGTTGAAGACATGGTCAGCGTGTTCATGACGCAGTTGATGCCGTCGTCGACCTATCCACTCAGGCCATACATTCGCCAGTTGGTGCGTCAGGCGATTGTCGACTGATCAACCGCAATCATCACATCGGTCGCCTTGCAGAGGGCGATCACCTTCGTTCCCGGCGCCAGGCGCAGGGCGTCGGTTGCCTCGTGTGTGATTGTCGATGTCATCGACTGCCCCGCCTCGACGTCGAGTCGCACCGACGACAAGATGTCCCCGTGCTTGACCGACACGACGGTGGCGCGAAGTTGATTTCGCGCGCTCAGGTTGACCGGCGGCGCGGCTGAACCATCGCGCAGTGAAGTTCCGCTTTCGAGTTCGTCGAGAAATCGAAGCGCGGCGCGTGCCTGCTCCCGGCGCCACAACGCCACGGCATCACGGCTTTGTCCGGCAATAAGGCCCGACGTGACTTCTTCGAGTGCGTTGCGCTGGGAACGGATGAAACCTGCGGTGTCGGCCCCGGCAGATTCCAACAGAAGAAAGCGCAACAGAAACTCGGTGCGCATCTCGCGCAAGTGTTCGACGGGCGATTTCAGCCACGCCTCCGCGGTGCGTCGTCCCAGCGGCGTGCAGGTGAGAGTCCACTTCAGTTGCCCCCGAACACCGACCGATTCGCTCGACACGACGAGTCCCTTCGACTCGAGAAGTTTGATCGCGCGGTAAACAACGGGCCGACTGAGGGTCAGCACCGATCCCAACAATCCGTTCGAAGCGAAGTGTCGGGCAACGTCGTATCCATGACTTGCACCGCGGGCGATCAAGACAAGGCTCGATCCAGCGACGGCATCGAGTTCTTCGCCCCGGTGTGATTCAGCTGTGGTGCGAGCCATGGGGAAATAATAGTCCGTTAAGGACTATTGGATAGTTGTGACGTAACCAATAGGTTTCAGCGCGTGCGAGGCCGAGTGCTCACCCTTCTGGTTGCTGTTTTTCTGCTGCCGCCCGGGGCGACCGTGGCGAGTGGTTATGTCACCGCCCCAACCGTGTCGTGGATGGCCAGTGCCGTTCCGGCCGGGTCGAGGATCGATGTGTCGAAGGTGGTCAGCACGGATTCACTCGGTCGGCGATCGTGGTCGACCACGGGGACGTGCAGTGTTCGTGGCGCGACATTGGTGGCCGAAAAGCCGGGTAGTTGCCGTGTCACATTGCGTCTGGGGGCAACGGCGCGGCACTCGTCGACAACATCGACGGCGGTCATTCAAGTGCGGAAGAAGTCGGAGCTGACTGTTCTTGCTGCGGCGTCGCTGACGAATGCCCTCACGCGAATTGGCGATGCGTTTATGGCGAGATTCTTGAACGTCACCGTCAGATTCAGTTTTGCCGGCAGCTCGACACTCGCAACCCAGATCGAACAGGGGGCACCCGTCGATGTGGTCGCAATGGCCGATACCGCGAACATTGACCGGCTTGTTGCCTCGGGTGACGTGGCGCGTACCGCGGTGACAACCCTCGCACGCAATCGTCTTGCGATCCTGGTACCTCGCGGCAACCCGAAGAGGATCGCGAACGTGTCCGATCTTGCGCGGTCGGAATTGAAAGTGGTGTTGTGTGACGCTGCACAACCGTGCGGCAAGTACGCCACAACGGTGCTCACCAATGCAAAGGTCGTCCTCGAGCCCGCAAGTCGTGAGGCAAGTGCAAACGGTGTGGTGTCTCGAATTGCCAATGGCGAGGCTGACGCCGGAATCGCTTACGTGACCGACGGTCTGGTGGCGGGCGACAAGGTTGATGCGGTTGAAATTCCCGACTCTCTCAACGTCGACACGGTCTATCCCATCGCGGTCGTGCGTCAGCCAACATCGCGTGACTCGGCCGGTGCCGGCGCCTTCGTCTCGATGGCGCGAGGCTCCGTTGGTCGCGCGATTCTGGCTGACCTGGGATTTGCACTGCCATGACCCGTCGTTTGTCGTCCCCCAGGGGGCTCGGTGTGCTTGCGGTTCCGGCAATCGCCATCGTCGTGCTCCCCATCATTGCCGTTGTGTGGCGCACGCCGTGGTCCGACTTTTGGTCGTCGATCGCCGGTGATTCATCACGCACTGCGCTCTGGCTTTCTCTCCGCACTTCAATTGTGACGACGGTTCTCGCATTGGTGTTCGGCACACCACTGGCGTGGTTGCTCGCACACTCACGTTTTCGCGGTCGGTCGTTGTTGCGTGCGGTATGCATCTTGCCGATGGTGCTTCCGCCGGTGATTGGTGGCGTCGCCCTTCTCTTCGCGTTCGGGCGGCGCGGGCTCGTGGGCGGTGTGCTCGATGATTGGTTCGGCATCCGCCTGGCGTTCAGTGAAACGGCTGCGGTGATGGCGCAATTCTTCGTGGCGGCGCCGTTCTTCGTCGTCGTCATGGAAGCAGCCTTCGAACAGGTTGATTCACGCCTCGTCGGCACTGCGCGTACATTCGGCGCTGGGCCGTGGCAGTCACTTTTTCGCGTGACTCTCCCCTTGGTGATGCCTTCACTTGTTGCGGGTCTTGTTCTCACTTGGGCACGTGCGCTCGGTGAATTCGGGGCGACCATCACCTTTGCAGGGAACACGGCTGGGCGAACCCAAACGGTGCCACTCGCCGTCTACTCGGCGCTGGAATCGGGTGACGATTCTGCGCTCGCACTTTCGATGCTGATGGTCGTGGTTTCCATCGCAGTTCTCGTGGCCCTTCGTGGACGTTGGGTTGGCGCACTGCGCAGGAGCGGCGCATGAGTCTCGAGATGGCGTGCAGCTTTCAGCGCAATGGCTTTTCGATGTCGATCGACATCTCCGTGGGTGACGGGTCGGTTCTTGTCATCACCGGGGACAACGGTTCGGGCAAGACAACCACGCTCGATCTCATCGCAGGCCTGCTCGCGTGCGCGAATGGTCGCATTGCGATCGATGGCATGGTTGTCGACGACGCCGCATCGGGTCGCTTCGTTCAGCCCGAACACAGAAAAGTCGCCACGGTTTTCCAGGGTGGCGGATTGTTTCCACACCTCGACGTCGCGGGCAACGTGACGTTTGGACGCGGCCGCTCGCTACGACACACCGACGACTTTGCGCGTGTCGTCGAGACGTTCGATCTCGGAACTTTGTTGTCCCGCCGTCCTCACCAGTTGAGCGGCGGCCAGCGTCAGCGTGTCGCTCTTGCGCGCGCGTTTCTTTCACCCTCGCGCGTGATGCTGCTCGACGAGCCAACGACCTCGCTTGATGCCGACTCACGCGAAGCAACGCGCGATCTCATGGCACGATTGCTCGCCGCTTACGAGGGTACGGTCGTGTTGGTGACCCATGACATGGCGCGCGACAACATGCTCGCCACCCACTCGGCGCGAGTCGAAGTTGATGCCGAGCGAACGGCTGCGCGACTAGAGGTGCGAGATGATCGCGTCGCAGGATGACACGGAGATTCCGGCACCCTCTTCGACGTCGAGACGCTCGATGACACCGTTGTTGATGATCGCCGCGTAACGCTGGGAACGCGAGCCGAGGCCGAACCCCGAGCCGTCGAGTTCAAGACCCATTGCCTTGGTGAAGCTGCCACCACCGTCAGCGAGCATGACAATTTCCGAAGCGCCCTGCGCCTGCTTCCAGGCCTCCATCACCCACGGGTCGTTGACGCTGATACAGGCGACCGAGGTGACGCCCTTCGACTTCAACTCGTTGAAGCGCTGGACGAAACCGGGCAGGTGCACCTTCGAGCATCCGGGCGTGAACGCACCGGGCACCGCAAAGAGAACGACTTTGCCCTTGCCGAGCACCTCGGCAGAGCTGACGGGCTTGGGCATTCCGTCGTCGCCGAGGAGGTGGATTTGAACATCGGGAACTTTGGATCCGGCTGATACTGGCATGCGCAAATGATGGCACAATCGCGCAAAGGAGGTGACATGGAGCAATTGACCGGTGTCGATGCGAGTTTCCTCAACATGGAGACGAACTCGGTGTTCGGGCACGTCAGCGCCATGTACACCTACGACGTCACCGACGCCCCTGGCGGGGCCAGTTTCGAAGCCGTCCGTGCGGCCATCCTCGAGCGCCTCGACGACCTGCCCGTCTTCCGCCGCCGCCTCGTCACCGTGCCGCTCGGGCTCGACCTGCCGTACTGGATCGAAGACCCCAACTTCGACATCGACTTTCACTTGCGTCACCATGCCGTGCCACCGCCCGGCACGCCGGAGCAAGTGGGCGAGGTCGTGAGTCGCATCATCTCGCGTCCCCTCGACCGGTCGCGTCCGTTGTGGGAGTTCTACGTGATCGAGGGTCTCGACAACGGCACTCGCATTGCACACCTCAACAAAATTCACCACTCGACAATCGACGGCAAGTCGGGTGCCACTCTGCTGGAAACCCTGCTCAGCCCCGACCCGAACGCGCGACCATCACACGACCACGCCGTGTGGCATCCCGATCGCGTACCCACCGACCAAGAGCTGTTGTTGCGAACCGCGGCTGAATACGTTCGTCGTCCCGAAAAGTTCATTCGTCTGACGGTGCGCACGCTGCGCGAAATTGCCGCGCAGACACACGTCGGCAGCGTGCAAATGCTCGCCGACCTCATTGCCCAGCCGATGCCCGGTCCGGTGGGCACGGTTCTTCGTCAGCGCCTGCGACGCTCGCACGGCGAGGTTGTCGATCGCGCGCCCGCACTTCCGCCAACCGCTGCACCGCGCACACCGTGGAACATGAACATCACCCCGCACCGTCGCTTTGCCTACACGACCATCGACATCAATGATGCGAAAGCAATCCGTCGTGCAACCGGTGCAACCTTCAACGACGTCGTGATGGCACTGTGTGGCCTGACTTTGCGCAAGTACCTCATCAAGAAGAATGCGCTGCCTTCCGAGCCGCTCATTGCGCTCGTCCCCGTCAGCACACGCGCCACCGACGAAAACACCACGTACCAAAACAGGGTCACCGGCTTGCTGGCCGAATTGGGAACCGACGAAGACGACCCGCTTGCGTTGCTTGGCCGTGTTCAAACCTCGATGTCTCGCGCCAAGACGAATCTGCAGGCCATTCCCGCAGCCACATTGCAAGACTTCACCCAGTTCGCACCCCCGGTCATCGCTGCGCGAGCCATGCGCATGTACAGCCGGCTGCGAATTGCCGACCGTTTGAACCCGCCGTTCAATCTCATCATTTCGAACGTGCCGGGCCCCTCGGTACCCCTCTACTCATCGGGTGCGGAGATGAAACATTTCTTTCCCGTGTCGACAATCGCCGACGGGCAGGGGTTGAACATCACGGTGCAGAGCTACCTCGGGAATCTCGACTTCGGATTCGTGTCGTGCCGAGAACTCATTCCTGACTTGTGGGACCTCGTCGACCTGCTTCACGAATCACTCGACGAAATGCTGACTGCTGCCACGGCGCAAGCCGCATAGACACGGCGCAAGCCGCATAGACACGGCGCAAGCCGCATCAATGCGGCGTCAGGCGCCCAGAAGTACTTCCAGTTCGTCCAGCGCATCTTGAGGGTTCTTCACGTGGATCGTGCGCAGACCGACGGCTTGTGCACCTGCGAGGTTGCCGGCAAAGTCGTCGAGAAAGACCGCGTGTGACGGGTGAACAAGACCGAGGTCGCGCATGGTTCGGTGAAAGATCTCGGGTTCGGGTTTGCGCATGCCGACGTGACTCGAGTCGATGTAGGCATCGAACAGACGTGGTGGAACGTCTTCTTCCAGCTTCGGGCGAAATTCGCGGATGCTGTTCGACAACAGCGCGGTCTTGTATCCACGCCCACGCAGCTCGCCGATCTTGTCGAGAACGTAGTGATTCACCTCGTACATTCCGGGTGCGAGAATCTTTGCCACTTCGTCGCCGCGAAATTTCATGCCTGCGGCCGCAGCAATTGGCTCGAGAAGTCCTTGCAGCGCGTCGACTCCGATTTCGCCGCGCTCGAGGCGATGCCACGGGTGGTCTCCCGACTCGAACTGCGGGCCCATCATGACGAGATGAACTTCGGCCATCGTTCGGCCGAGCCCCTCTGCGATCATGCCGAGCTGTCGGGTGATCGGCGTGATGATGACACCCCCGAAGTCGAAAATGACGGCAGAGATTTCGGATGACGACGAGGGCACGATCAGACTCTACGAAAGCAGGCAGCCGGCAGCCGTGTCAGATGGCCTGGGCAAGCATGACGCCAACGATCACCGCGCGCGCCGACCATCCGATCGTTCGCGGCCAGTTCGTGCGCACGAGGCGTCGCCCGATCGAAGGATCCGGATTGTTCGCCATGCGTTCATGCAGCGGTACCGACAGGAGCACCGTGCTTGCCAGCACGACACCGAGAATGACGGCCCCCAACCACGCCAACCATGCGCTCGCCCCGTCAGGACGACTGATCAAGAGCACCAGGGTCGTGATTCCCTCGGTCGCCATCGGCAGACCCACCACCCACGCGGTGCGCCGCTGGTGTTCCACGGCAATCTCGGGAGCCCGGTCCACCCCGATGGTTGAAAGGAGTGGATAGTGCACCAGTTGGACGAACCAGATGACACCCACCATGACACACGTCGCCACCAAGTTGAGGACTAATTGCACCACACTGCGACCATACGACACGCGGCTCGGCTGTGGTTGACTGAGCCAATGAGCCAAGCCGACCCACACGTGCATCAGGAACCGTCGTACGGCCACGATGTCCAAGCGGCCCTAGCCCCGATCACCCGCCAGCTCCGCGAGCTCATCCCCGATGTTTACAAGGGGTTCGGTGGACTCCACGCTGCGGCGTTCCGCGCGGGGGCACTCGACGCAAAAACGAAAGAGCTCGTCGCACTTGCCATTGCAATCACTACCAAGTGCGACGGCTGCATCGCCGCGCATGCGAAGGGTGCCGCACGCAACGGTGCCACCGACGCGGAAGTGGCCGAGTTGATCGGTGTGACAATCTCGATGAACGGCGGTCCGGGCACCGTCTACGGCCCGCGCGCGTTCGCGGCCTTCCGCGAGTTCAAGGATTCCTGACGCCCAAGTGAAGGTTCGGTGAACGCCGCGCCAAGGTTGTGTCTTTCCCCTTTCCCCAACGCATCGAGGTGGATACGTTCACCTCATGTTCGGACGCCGTCGAAAGCCGCCCCGCCAGCGCGTGGTCCACACGCCGGAGTGCATCGCCATTCACGAAGCCATGCTGATGTCGCTGTACCTCGGGTACGGCGCTCCCTCAACACCGCTCTTCGTTCCGTCAGGTGGCCTCACGTGCACGTGTGATCAGCACCTTGACGCCGCGACACCAGACAGGCCCAGCACAGACGCAGCACCCAACGCGAACATGCGACGCGTGCTCATCGCCGTCTGACGTGTCAGACTTCCCCTGATTGGGGGAACATGAAAATCACGCTGCTGGGGACGGGAAGCCCCCTACCCGACCCGAACCGCGCAGGGCCGTCGACTCTCGTGTCGAGCGGTACGCACAACGTCGTCGTCGACTGCGGTCGCGCGTGCATCATGCGTCTGGTCGGTGCGGGTGTCATGCCCCCGTTCGTCAACCTCGTTCTTCTCACGCACCTCCACAGCGATCACATCTGCGACCTCAATGACCTCGTGACCACCCGCTGGATCACCACGCCAACGGCGATGGCCTCGCCATTGAAGATCGTCGGCCCGGTCGGCACGCGCCGAGTGGTGACGGGAATGCTCGAGATGCTGGCCCTCGACGAGCAGTACCGCCTGGCACATCACGAGGACCTGCGAACCGCGGGCGGCATGAAGATTGACGTCGTCGAACTGCGGGCGGGCGATACGCACGAGCACGGTGACCTTGTTGTACGTGCGTTCCGCACCGATCACCGCCCCGTCGAGCCGACCCTCGGTTACCGGATCGAACACGAAGGAAAAGTCGCCGCGCTCGCCGGCGACACGATTCCCTGTGACGAACTCTATGAACTGTGCCGCGGCGCCGATGTTTACGTACAGACGGTTCTGCGCGAAGATCTTGTCCAACAACTCGCGCAGCTTCTTCCGGCCAACGCTGGTCGACTCACCGACATTCTCGACTACCACTCGACGGTTCAACAGGCCGGACAGACCGCGTCGCGAAGCGGGGTGAAACACCTGGTAATGACCCACTACGTACCGACGATGCAGCCGGGGACCGAGGACGAATGGCGTGCACTTGCAGCAGCCCACTACGACGGTCCGATCACACTCGGAGCCGACCTCACCTTCGTCGAGGTCTGATTCCTTCGATCAGGCGGACTTCTGGGTCATCCACACGCCGGCAAGAGCAACGAATAGTCCGATCACGGCAAGTGCACCCAAACGCTCGCTGAAGAGAATTGCGCCTTCGATGGTGCTGAGCGCGGGAGTGAGGAAGAAGAGGCTGCTCACCTTCGCCGCAGCATGGCGTGCAAGCAGCACCATCATCAACAGAACGGCTGCGATGGAGAGAACGCCGACGGCCCATGCGAGCGACAGGGCATTTCGCCATGTCATCGACATCTTCCAGTTCTCATCGAACACCGCAAGCGGCAACAATGCGAAGCCGGCGGCAACGTACTGAATCGAAGTGCCACGAAGAAGCGGCATCTCACGACCGCGTGAGCGCTGAACAAGTGTTCCCGTCGACATACCGATCACGGCAACAGCCATCGCCGTGACGGTGAGTGCGGTGACACTGGCCGACTTCACGCTGCTGCGCTCGACGAGAACGGCAATGACCCCCACGAGTCCGCAAGTCACCCCGGCCCACTGGATGGCACGCAACCGCTCGCGCAAGAGCCAATGTCCGACGAATGACGTCACGACGGGATGCAACCCGGCGATGAGGGCGCTGACCCCCGACGGCAAGCCCCGTGAGATGGCGAAGAAGGTCCCACCGAGGTAGGTCGCGTGCATGAAGACCCCGACCACGGACGACGACGTGACGTGTCGACGTTCGATTCGTGGCGCCCGAATGACCTCGGCGATCACCCAAAGAACCGCCGCGGAAATGAACATGCGGACTGCAAGGAAGGTAAAAGGCCCCGCGTCGCGGGTTCCGTAGCGAGCGACGATGAACCCTGTGCTCCAGAGAAGAACGAATACTCCCGGAGCGGCCTTTTCCAGCCTCACGATCGTTCCGTAACGCCCGTAAAACGGGTAGAAATTTGGTCTATGTTCGGGCGTCGATTGACCACTCGGGCGAGGCTAGGCGTCCTCGCGGGTCTCATCGCGTCAATTCTCGTCATCGCTCCGCAACAAGGCGGTGCCAGCGAGGCCGGGCCGAACGGCGTGAACGTCGGCTTCGACTTCTCGTGGGAACGCACGAAGGCCCCCGGTGGCTACACCGCATCGTTTCTCAATGCCGACAGCGTCAGCCTCAACAACTGCGGTGGTGGAAACTTCACACTGACCAGCACCGGTTGCAACTTTGTCTTCAACTACAAGGTGGCCGGAATCACCCAACCCTCGGTGTCACATTCAGCCAACTGGATCACGTGGACAAAGCCGACGACGTACACCAACGGATCGCCGTCGACGACGGGATGCAATTCGGGCGCCGCATCAACCACCGCGGGAGGGAAAGCCCCCGTCACATTGTTCGACTGTTTCAACGTCCACAGCTTCGGTCAGGTCTTTGCACCGACATCATCGGGTCGTCTGTCAGCCATGCAGTTCAGAATGACATGCCTCGTTCCTTGGGGTGCGAACTCGCTCAACTTGTACGCAATCCTTTACCGGCTCGACGATCCTTCGAAGTTGACCACCGCACCCATCGCGGCAGCGAAGTTGGACCTGTCAACTTGCCCGTCGGCACTCTCCTGGGACGGCAAGACATTCAGCGACAGCGACTTTGGTTGGGTCGAGATGCCTTTCAAGAACGTCCGGCTCACCGCGAACACCTTTTACGGCGTGTACTTCGCCGGTAATGGCGTTCCGGGCACGCCGCCACTCGGTGCCGAAGCCGCGATCGCGGCGACAAAGGTGCCCGCCCCGGCAACCACCGTTGCTCCTGCTCCGAAGCCCAGTTCAAGCACCACAACCACTTCAACGACAGTCCCGGTGACAACCACCACTGTCAAGAAGAGGACCCCGAAAACAACCACCACGACATCAACCACCACCCTCCCGCCGACAACCACAACCGTGAAGAAGCGGACACCGAAGACCACAACCACCACCACAACGGTTCCGCCCACCACAACGACAACAACCGTCGCGAAGAAGAAGACCCCGAAGACAACAACAACGACAACCACCACCATTCCGCCGACAACCACAACCGTGAAGAAGCGGACACCGAAGACCACAACCACCACCACAACGGTTCCGCCCACCACAACGACAACAACCGTCGCGAAGAAGAAGACCCCGAAGACAACAACAACGACAACAACCGTTGGTTCGACGACAACCACCGTTGCCGTTGCGGGCGACACCTACACCGCCCTTCCTCCCTCGGTGAAGGCAGAGAATGCGCTGCGTGTCGTGACGCCCGCCGAGGTTGACAAGACCGTTCTGGTCTCGGGGACGGGCAGTGTGTGCCTACCGGCCGGTCCGTTCCTTGTCTTCATGAAGCCCGGCTTCTGCAAGGCCTACGTCGTCAGCCGGCAGACGAAGGGCAACCTTCGAGTCATCACTACCCGCGTTCTGAAATCGACCGCCGCGCGCGGTGAAGCGGGCGTGCCCATCGAGATCCTCGAGCCCCTGTACTTCGAGGGCGGTACCGCAAAGCTAAAAGCGGCATCGGAAAAACTTGTCACCCAACACGCTCAGCTCGCCAAGTCGGCTCGTGCGGTGTTGATCGTGGGTTACACCGGAAATCTCACGTTCAACAAGGAAGCGCAGACCGACCTCGCAAGGCGACGCGCCGCTGTGACGATGGTGGAACTGCAGGCCGCAGGCGTGAAGGGTCCGTTCTCCCTTCACATGGGCGGAGCCGACAACGCGGTGTCGAACGGGACCTCGGTTGCCGAACAAGACAAGAACCGACGGACCATCATCATCCTCGTGCGCTGATTCGTTTACCTTTCAGCACATGGACGTAATACTGCTCATCGCACGAATCCTCTTTTCGATCATGTTCGTCATGTCGGGTCTGAACCACTTGGCAAAGGCCGATCACATGGTCCCCTATGCCCAGATGAAGGGGGTGCCGATGCCGAAGCTGTCGGTGCAGCTCTCCGGAGTCCTGTTGTTCCTGGGCGGCCTCTCGGTCATTCTCGGGGTGTGGACCGATCTCGGCGCCCTCGTCCTCGCCGTTCTTCTCGTCGTGATGGCGGTGAAGATGCACGACTTCTGGAAACACTCCGACCCGCAGGCGAAGCAGGGCGAGATGATCGGGTTCATGAAGAACATCGGCCTCGCCGGTGGTGCACTGTTCATCTTTGCGATCGCCGCGCTGGAGAACTCGAACTACGGTCCGGCGATCACCGAGAGCCTGTTCTCCATCGCTCCCTGACGAACCCGTCGACCGCGATCAGCGCTGGTCGCGGTCGACGATCTTCGGAATGTGCGCGGGCTGCCATTCACGCAGCCGCTCCAGCATCAACTCGCCATCGGCTTCAACGACCACGGCATCGCGATGGACTTGTTTGATGAAACCGGCCGCTGTTGTCTTGTCGATGAATGCGATCAGCTCATCGAAGAAACCACGGTTGTTCAGGATGCCACACGGTTTTTCGTGTATTCCCAACTGCGTCCACGTGATGACCTCGAACAACTCGTCGAAAGTACCGAAACCGCCCGGCAAGGCGACAAAAGCGTCGGCGCGGTCGGCCATCGCAGCTTTGCGTTCGTGCATGGTGTCGACGACCACCAAAGATGTGAGATCCAGGTGGGCCAATTCCTTCACTTTCAATGCTTCGGTGATGACGCCGTGCACTTCACCGCCCGCCCGCAGCGCACCATCGGCGACCGCGCCCATCAAACCGACGTTGCCACCGCCGTACACCAGTGCAATGCCGTGCATCGCAAGCAACTTTCCGAATTCGTGTGCGCATTCGACATGGCTCGGGTCGACCCCGTTGCTCGACCCGCAATACACCGCGATCGAGGCAAGTTCCTTCATCGTCTTTCTCTCAGACGAACTTCGCCCACATGTCGAGAGGCATCCGCTCGGACTTCAGGGTGTTGATCGGAGCAGCCTCGTCGACGTGCCCGATCGACATTCCGCAGAACAACATCTCGTTGTCCGGTGCGCCGACGAACGCGCGCACCGCAGAGTGCCGTACGGCCCAGTACTCCTGGGCACACGTGCCGAGACCGCGTTCGACCGCCAACAGCATGAATGTTTGCAGGAACATCCCGAGGTCCGACCACTGCGGTTGCCCCATTCCACGATCGACGAAACAGAACAATGCGGCAGGCGCGCCAAAGAAGTCGTTGTTGTGTGCGAACTGCCGACGACGGCCGTCTTTGTCTTCGCGTGCGATTCCAATCGTTGCGTACATCGCCTCACCGACGGCAAAACGGTTCGTGCGGTAGGGCTCGCCCAATTCGGCCGGGTAGATGTCGTACTCGGGCTTTTCCATCGGCGGCTGGGTGGCAAGGAACTCACGCATCTTCACCATCGACTCACCGTTGACCACGTAGATACGCCAGGGCTGCAGGTTGCCACCGCTCGGGGCACGCGCCGCATCCTCCAACAGGCCACGCAGGGTTGTATCTGGGACGGGGTCCTGGGTGAACTGGCGAACCGACATTCTCTTGTGCACCGCTGAAGTCACATCCACGCCGAAAACCGTACCGCCCCGTCGCCGCGCCGCCGTAACCTCCTCGCATGACCGATGAGGCGGTGACACGGGTCGAGGTTCGGCTCGATCCCGTGACGGAAACCGACATCGATTGGATCACCGCCGCGTGTCAAGACACGGAAATCCAACGTTGGACCTTTGTCCCCCGCCCATACCACCGGCACCACGCGGCTGAATTCGTTGCAACCGGCGCCGGAGAGTTCCGCACGTGGGCAATCCGCACCGCAACCGACCTTCGCCCGGTCGGCATGATCGCCATCCACTCGATCGACCCGAAAACCCAAACGGCCGACATTGGCTATTGGGTCGCACCATGGGGTCGTCGCATCGGTGCGGCAAGTGGTGCAATCCGCCTGGTGGTCGAAGAGGCATCCCACACGACGGGCGTGCGATTCGTCGAGGCACGCATCGCCATCACGAATGTTGCCTCACGGCGCACGGTGGAATCCTGCGGCTTCGTGTTCGTTGAGGAGTCGTCGAAGGTCACGTGTCCCGATGCCGACCGCGCCGTCAACGCCGCGATTTATCGCTTGTCCCTCTAGCGTTTTTTCGAGCGCGTCAGCAACAACGCCGACACACCGACGGCCCGGCGGCTGGTCAGGCCGAGGCGCTCGGCGGCAACGTGCGCAACGATTGCGGCGACAACACCCGATACCGCGGCAGCGCGCGCACTCGACACGTCGACTGCAACGTAAACGCCGGCCGACAACGTGGCGACAAGCGCGTTGGGTGCACTCGCAAGAAGTATCTGCGGCACCTCGTCCTTCATCACCGACACCAGAACACCGCCCCCGACCGCAGACACGGTGCCGATAAAGATCGCCGACACGACGGGCAGCCCGGCGCGCAGCGCGTAAGCGGCGCCGATCACCGCAAACGTGGCCATGCCGACGATGTCCCAATGGTGATGATCATCGACCGAGGCCCGCAACGCCCCGACGACCGCATTGACACCAACGGTGAGAAGTGCGAGCCACAAAGGTATCTTCGTCGCAAGGTCGGGCAGGAAGGCTACGCCACCACTTTTGCCGAAGAGCGTTAGTGTTTCCTTGATGGTCACGCCGCGGGTGAAAGCAGCCGGTGGATTCGCGGCGATGAAGTACGTGCTCGCCAAGGGTCGCTCGGTCGGCACGGTCGCGCTGTACAAACGGATGCGCAGCAAGAACGCCTGCAAGACCTGCGCTCTGGGTATGGGTGGCCAGCAGGGCGGAATGGTCAATGAAGCCGGTCACTTCCCCGAGGTTTGCAAGAAGTCGGTGCAGGCACAGGCCGCCGACATGGGTCGCACCATCACCGAAGACGACCTCGCCCGAATCAGCCTCGTCGATCTTGCGCGACTCACAAGTGCGCAGGCAGAGGCACTCGGTCGTCTCACTTTTCCCGTCATCTGCGAACCGGGCGATACCCACTTCCGGCGGGTGTCGTGGGATGAAGCGATGAACCGTGCAGGAAACGCGTTCACTTCCGTCACCCCCGACCGCACTTTTTGGTACTCGAGCGGCCGATCCAGCAACGAAGCAGCGTTCCTCATGCAGATCGTCGCCCGTTCCTACGGCACGAACAACGTGAACAACTGCTCGTACTACTGCCACCAGGCATCGGGGGTGGCTCTCACCTCGGTCTACGGCAGCGGCACAGCGTCGGTTTCACTCGACGATCTGGCCACAACCGAGCTTGCCTTTGTGATCGGCGCAAATCCCGCAAGCAATCACCCGCGACTCATCACGCAGCTCATCAACCTGCGGCGCCGCGGCGGCAAGGTCATCGTCATCAACCCACTGTCGGAACTCGGTCTCAAACGATTCCGTCTGCCGTCGCAGGCAAAGAGTCTCGTTGTCGGTTCTCGCGTCAGCGACCTCTACATCCAGCCCCACATTGGCGGTGACATCGCTCTCCTTCTCGCATTGTTGAAGGGTGTCGTCGAGTCCGGTGCAGTGAACAACTCCTTCGTCGCCGATCACACCGACGACTGGGCCGCCGCACGCGACTCGGTCGTCGCGATGAACTGGGACGACCTCGTCGAACGCAGCGGAGTGTCGAAAGCCCAGATCGACGAATGCGTACAACTTCTCGCCGGTGCGAAGTCGGCGGTGTTCATGTGGGCAATGGGGCTCACGCATCACACCCACGGCGTCGACAACATTCGGGCACTCGCCAACCTTGCGATGGCCCGCGGCTTTCTCGGCGCCCCGGGCAGCGGGCTCATGCCCATTCGCGGCCACTCGAACGTGCAGGGTGTCGGTTCGGTCGGCGTTTCGCCGCAGCTGAAGGAGTCATTCGCCACGGCACTCCGCGACAAATACGGCATCTCACCCTCGGCAACTCCGGGCATGGACACCTACGCCTGCATGCGTGCAGCGCACGATGGGCGCATCGACACTGCACTGCTGCTTGGTGGAAACCTGTGGGGCAGCAATCCCGACTCCGTGTGGTCGACCGATGCCCTCTCGCGCATCGGCACGTCCATTTCACTCACCACCAAGTTGAACCAGGGTCACTTCAACGGCAGATCGAAGACGACGATCATTCTCCCCGTGCTCGCCCGCGACGAAGAGCCCGAGTCGACCACACAAGAGTCGATGTTCAATTTCGTGCGTCTGTCCGACGGCGGTGAACCGGCGGTCACCGGCGAGATGCGCTCGGAAGTGGCCATCCTCTCCGATCTCGCACAGCGAATTCTCCCGCGCGACAGGTTCGACTGGTCGATCGTCACCTCGCACGATTCCCTGCGTCGGGCCATTGCCGACACCGTTCCTGGTTACGGCGCGGTGGGCGACATTGCATCCGCAAAGAAAGAATTCGAGATTCCCAACCGCATCTTTCACGATGGCGTGTTTCCCACCCCCTCGGGTCGGGCCCGCTTCCATATCGTCCAGCTTCCCGACAACGACCGTCCAGAGGATGGGTTCACGATGATGACAATTCGCTCCGAGGGACAGTTCAACACGGTTGTGTACGAAGAGGAAGATCTCTACCGCGGCACCACCCGCCGCGACGTCGTCATGATGGCCCACGACGACGTCGAGCGACTCGGTCTTCGCGAGGGCGACAAGGTGACGATCCGCAGCACAACCGGCAGTCTCGACGTCGTCATCGCCGAAGTCGACATTCGGCCCGGCAACGTTGCGATGTATTACCCCGAGGCAAACGTGCTCGTCGACCGCAAAATCGATGCCGAATCCCTCACCCCGGCGTTCAAGTCGGTCGCCGTCACCGTGACACCTCGACCCGGAGTCGGGCGAACCGAATGACAAAGACTTCCGCACCCGACAACAGAACTCGGCGCGAAACTTGGATTACGTGGCTCCAAGTGGTCCTCGGCGCGCTGTTGTTCTATGCGCTCGTCCTCGTCTTCGCCGGCGGCGTCGCACGCTCGATGTTCTCGGC
>CAZVPL010000031.1:0-776 GCA_964629075.1 uncultured Bifidobacterium sp.
GACGAATGCAACCCGGCGGGGGCGCTTGTGCGCCGACAACGTCGATGCAACGTGGTTGATGATGGTTCGTTCGTCGACAGCGCCGTCGACTACCACGACGGCAGTGATTGATTCGCCCAGGTCATCGTCGGGCATACCGATGACGGCAACCTCGATGACTCCCGCGACATCCATGATTGCCGCCTCGACTTCACCTGCACCCACCTTGTAGCCGCCGCACTTGATGATGTCGACCGAGGTCCGACCAACGATTCGGTGCATTCCCGATGCGTCAACCACCGCGGAATCACCCGTGATGAACCAGCCGTCGCTTGTCAACGACTGAGCAGTCGCATCAGGGCGGCCGAGGTAACCGTCACCAACGGTCGATCCACGTATTTCAAGCGTGCCGATCGTCGAACCATCGGGTGCGATGATCGACCCATCGTCGTTGCGAATCCGTGCTTCGACGCCCCGGATGGGAAGGCCAACCCAACCGGGCCGGCGCTCACCATCGAATCGCGTCGAGATCGTGATGAGAGTTTCCGTCATCCCGTACCGCTCGAGCGGCACAACTCCGGTGAGATCTCGCAACTGTTCGAACACCACAACCGGGAGCGGGGCGCTCCCCGACACCAACGCTCGCGCCGACCGCAGCTGGCGGGCACTGGCCGAATCGCCAACGATGCGCGACCACACGGTGGGAACCCCGAAGAACAGAGACCCTCCGCGGGCGGCAGCCTCGACGTACGCCTCGGGGGTCGGCTCCAAGCCGAGCTGGCCGTCCTGCCCGTAGT
>CAZVPL010000031.1:786-19858 GCA_964629075.1 uncultured Bifidobacterium sp.
GTCCGGTGTGGGTCAGAACGCAACCGTGGCGCAGCGCTCCGAGCACGCCGAGAACGAGACCGTGAACATGGAACAAAGGAAGACCGTGTACCAGATGGTCTTCGGGAGTCCACTGCCAAGCGTCGGCCAGCCCGTCGAGACACGCAGCAATTGCACGTGGGGGTATCTGGACACCCTTCGGGGCACCAGTTGTTCCCGATGTGTACATGATGAGTGCGGTTGTTGCAGGCACGACGCGCTGGGGGCGGCCTGCGCTGCTCGCGTTCACGGGGACTCGGGGAAGCATGACCTCGGCCCAGTCGTCGGTGCCGCAGATGATGTCGGCGCCGCTGTCGCGCAATATGTGATCACGTTCGACGACACCCGAATCGTGTGCAATCGGAACGATGGGGACTCCGGCCCGTAGACCGGCAACCACGGCGATCACCGTGTCGAGTTCGGCCGCGGCACGAATGGCCATGACCCGTGCGCCGGCGATGGCTCCAGCCAGTTGATCTGCACGGCCAAGCAGTTCGCCTGCCGAGAGTGACTGCTCTCCGATGGTGACGGCATCGGCACGGTCGCCGGACGACCCTGCAAGATCGATGAGACCTCGCAACAGTTCGGCGGGTCCGGATTCTGTTGTGTGATTCATGCGGGGTGCATCACCCTTTCTTGTCGTCGGAAGCCACACGGAAACCGATGTGCGAAGCCGCGTAGTACTCGGGCTGCGGAATTCTGGCGGACGGTCTGTAGCGCGAACAGTAATTCTCTGCGCACAGATGAGAGCCGCCCTTCAATGTCATCATGCGACCACCTTGCCGCAACGGGTCCAACGGTTTCGATCCGCCGCAGCACGATTCGACCTCGTGGTGATCCGTGAATTCAGTGGACGTCCATTCCCACACGTTGCCGATCATGTCGACCAGACCGATTTCATTCGGCGGAAAGCTTCCGACCGATGACGTCCCACCGACATTGTCGCCTGCGGGCCTCGACGGAAACTCACCGCGCCAGTAGTTCGCCATTTGGATTCCCTCGGGTTCGCGCTCATCGCCCCACGCAAATTCGGTTGTGCTGTTTCGGCCGGAGCGCGCGGCGAATTCCCACTCGGTCTCACTTGGGAGTCTGACCCCGGCCCAATCACAGTAAGCAAGTGCGTCGGGCAAGGCGATGTGAACCACCGGGTGGTCGGGTTTATCGAGGATCGACGACGACGGACCGAGTGGTGCATGCCAGCACGCACCTGCGACAAATGACCACCATGCTCCTTCATCGCACGTGTCCCCGTCGACGGGCGGCGTGAACACCGTGCTACCCGCCACGCGAAGCATCCGGGGAAGCCCCCGTGCAATGTCGTCATCAAGTTGGCGTTCGGCCACCGTCTTGTAGCCGGTTGCAACGACAAATCGCCCGAATTCGAGATTCGTCACCGGCGCTGCGCTGATGTGAAATGCGGAGACGGCTCGTCGATGTCGCGGGGCTTCCTCGGGGTACGCGACATCTGAACCCATCTGGAAGAACCCGCCGGGCAACCGAACGAAGCGATGCATGCTGTCCTACTGAACTATTCGAGCGCGAGTCCGAGTTCAATCGCCTTCGCGAGCGCAGCGGGGCCCTCGTCGGGCGCATATTCACCCGGCAAGTACGTTACGTCACGGATTTCTCCGGTAAACGGAAAACAACCATGTCGCTGGTAGATCTCCCACGAGACGGGTGAACGACGATCCAACCCGACGTCAATCCCCTCGTAAGGAAGAAAGCTGAAGGGTTGCTTGAATCCGGTCTGCATCGGGTATTCACGGCCGTCGATAGTGAACCCGACGTTCCACTGGCGCTTACCGGGGGCAACCACGCGAAGCATGAACGACGAAGAGTGATCACCGAGTTCGATTGGTTCAGCTTTGTCAAGGATGCCATTCGTGTTCGAGTGAAAATTCAATTTGCCATCCTCAACGAACACGACATAGCCCAAGTGTTGGCCGCCGTGTGCGAAGACGATACCTTCGTTGCCGCGCGTGTAGTTCCAGTTGACATTGACATCGAATGAACGTCCTACCGTCATTCGTGCCGAGCGAACACGCTCGAGGGTTGGTGTTCCGGGGAGAATCCGCACCTTGTCCAGGTACTCGTCTTCATAGGGGGACTTTCGAATGTGTTCGGTTCTGAATCCATCCGTCAGCGGATAAACCTGATTTGCACGCGCCGCAACTTCCCAAGCCTCGACAAGTTCCTTGACCTTCTCGGGGTGGTCAGCCGAAACATCGTGCAGCTGGTTGATGTCACTTTCGGCGTTGAAGAGTTGCCAGTGATCCTTTGCGAACGACGTTCGCGCTTCATGTGTCGTGACCACTTCCCAACCGTCGCGGTAGAAGGCGCGGTTGCCGATGCATTCCCAGTATTGCTCGGAATGCCGTGTTGCCGCCTCGGCGTCATCAAGAGTGTGCGCAAAACTACTCCCCTGCAACGGATCGGCCTCGAGCCCATTTCGTTGGTTCAGCGGTTGCAGACCAATCAGGTCGATAATCGTCGGAAGGATGTCAATGATGTGGGTGAATTGCCTGCGCAGGACCTGACCCGCAGTCTTGACGCGATTCGGCCAGGAGAAGATGAATGGCACGGTATGACCACCGCGCATGGTCGTGATCTTGTAGAGCCTGAAGGGCGTGTTGCACGCCATCGCCCAGCCGCGTGGATAATGCGGCCACGTCGTTGGCCCGCCGATCAGATCGAGGTTCTCGAAGTCACCAGGCTTGTGTTCACCATGGCCCCCGGGGGTCGAGCTTGAGTTTGAGAAGTATGCGCGCGTACCGGTTGCATTACCTTCACGCGACGCACCGTTGTCGCTCGTGAAGACGAAGATCGTGTTGTCGAGCTCGCCGAGTGCGCGCACTTCATCGATGAGTCGGCCGACGGACTGGTCGATGTTGTCGACCATGCCTGCATAGACCTCCATGTATCGCGCATAGAGCTTCTGCTGCTCGGCAGAGAGATCGTCCCACGCTGCAACTTCGTGGCCTTGTTCGTGGTTGCGAGGGGGCAACTCGGTGTCGGGTGGGACAATTCCGAGTTCTTTTTGCCTTGCCAGGCGGCGCTCGCGAATGACATCCCAGCCACAGTCGTACACGCCCTTGTACTTGGCGATATCCGATTCTTTGGCATGAAGCGGGGCATGCACGGCACCATGCGCGAAATACAAGAAGAACGGCTTGCTCGGACGTGCCGTCTTGACTTCACGAATCATTCGCACGGCCCGGTCGGTGAGATCGTCGGTCAGGTAGTAGTCGTCCGGATATTTGTCGGTCTGTACGACGCTGTTTCCTTCATACATCCGGTGCGGGTGCCAAAAGTTTGTGAGTGCCTCGAGGAATCCGTAGTACTGCTCGAATCCCCGCTGCAAAGGCCACGAGTGTTTATCGCCGGCCTCGGAATAGTCGGCATCCTTGCAGAGGTGCCACTTCCCGACCATGAGCGTCGAATAGCCATTTTCACGAAGGTTCTCGGCAATCGACGGCTGGTTTTTCGGCAGTTCTCCCGCGTATCCGGGAAATCCCGCGTCAATATTTGCCACCATTCCGATGCCTGCCGCATGCGAGTTTCGGCCCGTCATCAGAGCTGCTCTGGTCGGGGAGCACAACGGCGTGACGTGGAAATTCGTGTATCTCAATCCGGCCGATGCAAGCGAGTCGATATTCGGCGTGTTGATTTCCGATCCGTATGAGCCCAGGTCCGAATAGCCAAGGTCATCAACGAGAATGAAAATGATGTTAGGTGCACCCTTCGGAGCAGTCGTACGCTCGGGCCACCACGGTTCGGATTTCGAGAACGTCTCTGCGACCTTTCCACCGAAACCTGGATACTCGGTCACCACCTGGTGATCACCCACATCAACCCCCTCAGAATTGATCTTCATCTTTCAAAAAACTGATTGATCGTTCACCCATTGATCTTGCCAGTGCGATTGTTCCTGGTTGCGTGGTGTCGGCAACCGTGAAGAGACTGCACGCAACGGCAAATGAGAACCATGCTGCGCTTCCCAGATTCGCGGTGAGCGATGAGCGTTCAATCGAGATTCCCAGCATCTCGGATTCATTGATGTATGTCGACATCAGGTCCGACTGCCACTGCCGACGGTCTTCGGCCCTCAGCCCCTGTGCGAAGAAGTAGGCAATGTCCCAACAACGAGGACCAAGCGCCACACCTTGCCAGTCGATGAGCGCGACGGACTGCTGATTTTTCAAGAAAAGCAGATTGTCGGGGCGCACGTCGCCATGGCACAGAACCTTCGGCTCTGCTGCCAACCTGTCGTATGCAGAGTGGATCCCTTCCAGCAGGAGATCTGTGTTGGGGACACCAACCGACTCGGCTGGCAGCAGTTCTTTCAGCTTGTCCCAACCCCGTTCGATGAAGAGTTTCTGATTCGCACGTCGTTCGGGAGCCTCGATAATCGCGAGGCCATCGGCAATCCCTGACTGACCGACCCTGAACGAGTGGAGGGCAGCGAGTTCAGCCATCACCTGAGCCGCCTGCTCGAAAGTCACGCCCTTCTTCTGGTCGACACTTGAATCGGCGTCAATGTGCTCCATCACAATGAGAAATTCAGCGCACTCTTGCTCATGCCAGCAGCCAAAGATTTTGGGCATCCGACAGCGCAAGTGCGGAGCGATATTCCTGTAGAAGTTGATTTCTCGCTCGAAAATTGCAGCGCGGCGTGTGAGTGGGAGTTTGCTCTCTCGCTGAGCAGAGAATTTCGCAACGATCGAAACCGGGGCCTGGCCCGTGACCTCGAGGCGAAGACTCCAAACGTCACCGAGCATGCCTTTTCCTTCGCCGATGTCGAGCGCTTCGAACTTCGCGACCGGAAGGTTCGTGATCGCCGACAGCCACTCAGGGGTCAGCTCTACGAGGCAACGCGGAAAGTTCCCGGCATCGGTCGCCTCAGTAGAAGGCATGACCACCGTCAACGGAGATGGTGCCGCCCGCGAAGGCCATGCCCGAGGGGCCGGCAAGCAAGAGCACGAGGTCTGCGATCTCTTCGACCGTGACCATTCGTTTGATCGCGGCCTCTTTCGTGTACATCTCGATGACTGCATCAACCGACCCGGCACCGGTGTTCTTGCCACCCGAGCCGAACAGCATGTCGGTTGCTACGAGGCCCGGACAGATTGCAGTCGCGGAGATTCCCTGAGGTCCGACCTCTCGCGCAACTGCCTTGATGAAACCGTTGATCGCGTGTTTGTTGGCGGTGTACCCGGCCACACGGGGCTTGGCGTGTTTTCCTTCGATCGACGAGACAGCAATAATTCGACCGGCTTGTCGTGGAATCATCGTCTGCAAAGCCCGCCGGGTGCCACGAAAGACGTGATTGAGATTGAGATCCAGTTCGTGTTGCCATTCTTCGTCGGTCATCTCTGCCACAACAGCCGACTTATCGACTCCGCCGGCGTTCAGGATGCAGATGTCGAGTGGACCGAATGCCTTCTCCGTCTCATCTACCGACGAGTTGATATCCGCCAACAGCTTTGCGTCTGACTCGATCACTAGAAGGCGTCCTGTTGTGCCATAAGTGTCGACCAGTTCGGCGGCCTTGGACGCAGTCCGACCGGTGATTGCCACTTTGGCACCTTCGCCAAGGAAGCGTTCGGCTAGTGCACGACCGATTCCCCGTGTGCCGCCGGTGATGTACACGACCTGATCGTTGAATTGCGTCATCTTGGGTTTTCCTGTGTCGTTTCAGTTGTCGGGTCGGTGAATGTCAAGGCGATCACCCGCTCTAACTCTTCGATGAGAAGCGGTCCGTCGGCGGGGACGGCATAGGCCTCGTCGATGAAGCCCGCCACGACGAACTTCACTAGGGCCGTCGCTTGTTCAAGAGTCGTCCCCTCGCGGAATTCCCCGCGTGACATACCGTGCTGAGCCAACGCCTCGAAGTACTTGCGTCGGTTGTCCCGACGGTTCATGAGAGTGACCGACAGATTGGGATGCATCGCAGACTCTTGTGTCGCGCGGAAAAGGAACTCCGTGTAGAACGGATACTCGACACGTAGGTCGATGGAGCGCCGTGCGAATGTGAGAAGAACTTCGCGCAACGAGCGGTCATCAAATAATTGCCACAGATGCGGCCAGATGGTCTTGGTAGTCGCTTCGTGAACAGCTTTCCAAAGTTCAACCTTGTCTGGAAAGTGGTGGTTGATCGTCGTCGGCGAGACCCCAACTCGGGCGGCAATTGACGAAATTGATACTGACTCGAATCCGTAGATTGTGAACAGTTCTCGTGCGACCGTAATTGTTTCGCCCGGGATATCCCGTGAATCGATCTGCGACGGCCGACCGCGACGTCTTAGAGTGTCAGGACGGAGCCCTTGGTGCTGCTTGACTGCCACCGCATCAACCTCTTTTCCAATAGTCCGACCAGGGCATTGATAATGATGGCAAGAAACGCGATGATCGCGGTGACCGCAAAGGCCTCGGACATGTTCAAGACGTTCGTCGCTGCGATGTATCGAAGCCCCAAGCCATATTTCGCACCAAAAAGTTCCGCGTAACTGGCACCAAGCAGAGCCCACACCGATGCAAGACGGATGGCTCCGAAGACCGAAGTCAATACGGAGGGCAGGGTGACCTTGAGGAACCGGTGACGGTCAGAACCGCCCATGGTCACCATCACCATGTCGAGGTCGGGGTCGACCATGTCTGCTGCAGCGCGAGTCGGGATCATCACGATGAAGAAGACGATGCTCGCTGCGAGCAAGATCTTTCCCGTCTGGGCAATTCCAAACCACAGAATGAAGATCGGCGCCAAAGCCGTTCGTGGTACTGCGTTGAAAAATGTGAACAACGGAGACGTGATCTTCCAGAGAAACTTGTACCGAGCGACTACGAGACCGGCGAGCAAGCCCGTTGATGAGCCGAGTGTCCAACCCCAGAACGCTTCGGACACTGTCACGCGAAGGTCGCGCCACACCTCGCCATTGTCCCAGTTATTGACGAACCAGTTCCACGTTCCGCTGGGTGATCCGATGAACGCTGGATTGATCCAGGCCTGCTCGTAGGTCTGCCACCACAAAATGATGAACGCCAGAATGACAAGGACCTTGCCGAACTGTGCGACAGGGTCGAATGACTTGTAGAACCGCTCAGCAGGGGTCGGTTCCTTCCATTCAGCGATGATCTTCTCACCGGGTGTCATTCCACTGTTCGCATCAGATGAGCTCATCGCGCAACTCCCTCCAAATCTTGGCTTCGAATTCCTGGAAGCGAGGGTTGTCGATCAACTCATCCACTCGTCGCGGCCTGGGAATATCGATTTCGATGTCGTACTTGATTCGTCCCGGCCGTGCAGTCATGACCACAACGCGGTCGGCCAGAAGTACCGCCTCGGCCAGATCGTGTGTCACCAAGATGACCGTCGAGCCAGAGTTTTCCCACAGCCCGAGAAATTCGTTCTGCACGGTGATACGTGTCTGGGCGTCGAGTGCGCTGAATGGCTCGTCGAGCAACCACAACTGTGGGTTGATCGCAAGGGTGCGCGCGATAGCGACACGTTGCCTCATGCCCTGTGAAAGTTGGGCCGGGAACTTGTTCGCGAAGTCGTCGAGTTTGACCAACTTCAAGAGTTCAAGAGCCTTCTTTTTCCGCTCGGCCTTGGGCATCCCACGAATTTCAAGCGGGACTTCGACATTTCGTCGCGCGGTGCGCCACGGATAGAGCGCCGAGCGAGCCAGCATGTAACCCACGTCGAGCGACGTCTTCGTGACCTCGACACCATCGCGCTGCACTGATCCAATTGTTGGACGAATGATGCCGGCCAACATGTTCATGATCGTCGTCTTGCCGCAACCCGATGGTCCGACAATCGCAACGAATTGCCCAGCCGGGATGTCCAACGACACGTCGTTGACTGCCAAAACCGGCGCACCATTGGCCGCGGCAAAAACAAGGGTCACGTCCCGGAGATTGATCCCCTGTGGCATATGTGTGTCCACGATTCACTCTCTTCTCAGGCGTTCGCAGGAACGCAAATTGTCACAAAGTGCCGGGAGCCATGGCCCCCGGCACTTTGGACTACAGGGGGAAGGGTTACTTCTTGATAACGAGGAAGGTACGTGCGAAGCGCGTTGTTGCCTGCTGGCCAACGGCCTTCTTGTCCGTGACCGTCACGGTGATATCACACGTGCCTGCTGCCTTACCGGTGACGCCGGTCTTGCCCACGGTGCACACCTTCGGTGTGCTGGTCGTGATCGAGATAGTCGAACCGTTCCGAACCGCGAGGTTCAGGTTCTTAGCGAGCGAAACCGAATCGTACGAAGCCTTGACCTTCAACGGCTTGATCTGGCGCAGCGACAGGTCGTAGACGAAGTCATTCGACGTGTACGACTTGTTCTTCACGACGGCGGGAAGATTTGCGAAGTACCAAGGTCCCGTTATATCCCACGCCCCACGGTTGATGGTTCCCGAAACGTTGAAATAGTTCAGGTAGCGCTTGGCCAAGCTGATCGCTGTCTTGTTGCTGATCTTGCTCTTCTCTTGAATCAATGCGACAACCTTTGCGAAGTTCTTTGGGTTCTTTGCATAGGCAATGGATTCGTCAAACATTGCATCAATGTTCTTCGCGACTTCCATGTTTGCGGCGACCCACGCGCTCGTACCACCAAGGGTCAAGCCGGGAGTATTGGTCTCGGCAGGCATGTCCTTAGTTGGTTCTTTGATGCTGAACGCCATTGTCGCAAGCGGCTCGGCGCCGTCGGTGAGACCCTCGGTCAGAAGTGTCGTGTTCGGTTCCCAGGTGATTGTTGCGTCAATTGCCTTCGCGGTGAACGAGGCACCAATTGTTGCTGCATTGAGTTGCCCAGCAACCAATGTGCCCGTCAAAGAAGCGCCCGCACCTGTGAGCAACTGGCGCCATGTTGCCTCGCTCGCGCCACCGAGAGCGGTGATACCGAGCTTTGCCCCTGCGAGAGCCTTCATCTGATCCGCGAACTTCTTGCCCTTCAGGTTTGCCTCGTAGAAATCCTTACGGACGACGACGTCGAAGAACGGCGCAGTCTGGACTTCACGGAAGACTGTCATAGCAGCCGTCGCATTCCAGCCCATGAAGTTGTCGACGGTTCCCACCGTCACTTGTGCGGTACCACCAACGAGGGCGGCAAGAGTCTGAGCGCCGCTGACGACCTCCACAATCGAGAGATCGATGCAGTATTTGGCGTCAATATCATTCGCAATTGCGACGTTGAACGGAATCGCGCCAACCGCGGCGGACTGTCCCGCAAGTGCGATCTTGGTGGTTGTGGTGCATGTCGCCGCTTGCGCCGGTGAGGTGATTGCAGCCGCAGCTGCGATCATCCCGAGCGCTGACAGGCCGAGAAATGCACGCTTGAAACGTGAAGTCATGGTTCCCCCTCGGACTCCCCGAACCCATTGTCCGAGGTAGTGTGACGAACGTAATAGGCAGTGCATTGTATTGTCAATTAACTATTAGTTGTTGTGTACAAGGAGATGATGTGAGGGGCGAGCTGTTTTCAGCAGGCGCGGTCGATCAGGTCGTGGTGAGTCTGCAGACCCTGATCGCAGGGGTTCTCGGTGGAATCGTTGGCTACGAGCGGGGCCGTTCGGGCAAGGGTGTCGGCATGCGAACACATGCCCTCGTGGCCATTGCTTCGGCCGCGGCGGTTGGTATCGGTGAATTGCTGGTCGATGGACCGGGAAGCGGGGACCACACCCGCACCCTGCACGCCGTCATCACCGGTGTCGGCTTCATTGGCGCGGGCGCAATTCTCCATTCCGATCGGGGCACTCAGGGCGTTACCACCGCGACCTCGGTCTTCCTCGTGGCCGTCATCGGTGCTTCAGTCGGTGTCGGACTTCCGATCGTCGGAGTCTCGATGACCCTGCTCGCCTTGATCGTTCTGCGGGTGCTCGGCGCATGGCAACATGGCCAAACCGCCGGCATCGAGCGCACGGGTGCATCCGAATGAACATCCTTGTCACGAACGATGACGGGATCACGAGCGTGGGTCTCCACGAAGTCGCCCGTCAGTTGACCGCGCTCGGCCATGTGACCGTTTGTGCACCCGACCAGGAGTACTCCGGCTCCAGCGTCGCCATCGGCGGCATCCATCAATTGCGGCCGACGGTGAAGCGACAGCGACTCGATGGCATCGACGAATCCTGGAGCGTCGACGGTCCGCCGGCGCTGTGCGTGATGCTGGCTCTCGCCGACATGTTCGATCGAAAATTCGACCTGATTGTTTCGGGTATCAACCCCGGCGCCAACACGGGTCGCAACGTGTACCACTCGGGAACGGTGGGCGCCGTCATTGTCGGCCGTTCTTACGGCATCTCCGGCATCGCGATCAGCCAGTCGTCACCAACCACATCGCGTCTCGGCCAAACAAGTGCCGCGGAAATTCAACAGCAGTTGTGGTCGAGCGCTGCCGTTGTTGCGCGACGCGTCGCCGGGAATCTGATGGCAGAGCAACGTCCGGAGCCCGTCATCATCAACGTCAACGTGCCGAATCGCACGCTCGACAAAATTGATGGGGTTCGTCGCACCCGCATCGCACGCGAATCACATCGCGACGGAACCCGAGTGTTGCTGGAACCTCACGCCGAATCGAGCGACTCGTTCAACGCCACTTTTTCCTGGGGCCCGCCCCTCGAAATGCCCACCGACACCGACGTCGGAGCCGTGAATGCAGGCTTCGTCTCGATTTCCTCGGTCGGCTACCTGTGCGCGCGAGACCTCGAGTCGGGTGCAGAGCACGGAGCCATGATCAGCGACCGCCTCGCGGCGTCGCTCAATCTCACTTCTTGAAGTTCTCAAAATAGCGGCTCGGCGTCGGGCCGCGCTGGCCCTGGTATTTCGAACCGTGTGCACCCGAGCCGTAGGGCTTCTCGGCGGGTGACGTCATCGTGATGAAACTGATCTGGCCGATCTTCATGCCCGGATACAGCGTGATCGGAAGGTTGGCGAGGTTCGCCAATTCCAACGTGACGTGACCGTCGAAGCCGGCATCGATGAAGCCGGCCGTCGAGTGAATAACGAGGCCGAGGCGACCGAGCGAACTCTTGCCTTCGACTCGTGCGACGAGATGGCTCGGCACGGCAACACGCTCGAGAGTTGAGCCAAGGACGAACTCGCCCGGGTGCAGCATGAAGGCTTCGCCGTCAGCAACTTCGACGAGTTCGGTCAGGTCGGTGAGGTCTTTCTTGACGTCGAGAACCGCTGCGGAGTGGTTGCGAAACACCCGAAACAGGTTGGACACCTTCACGTCGATCGACGACGGTTGAACACACGCCGGGTCGAAGGGGTCGATGATGATCGAGCCCTTGTTGATCTCGGCAAGCAGGTCGCGGTCGGACAGAATCACGCTTGGAACCCTAGCCAAGGCACGCTGGTAGCCTCTAGGCGATTCTGCGGGTGTAGTTCAGTGGTAGAACATCAGCTTCCCAAGCTGAGAATGCGGGTTCGATTCCCGTCACCCGCTCGGAGAGAAGTGCTATCTGCGTGGGGGAAGCGTCGTGTTGCTGGCCTTCGTGGTGCAGGCCTTCGCGGTGGTGGTCGGCGAGTTTGTGGTGGTCGGCGACTTGGCGATCGTGGTATTCGATGTGGTCAGCGGAGGACGGGAGGCTGAGGCATTCTGGAAACGGACCTCGGCGCGCGAGTTCAACCGCTGCGCATCGAGACTATTCATCGGTGCGTTCTCATCGAGCGCAGTTTGAAGCGACTTGGTTCCGCGCACACCCCGGGCGAAAGTCGCCACGACGGGTGCCGCGAATGCGCCGGCGATGACCATCTTCTTGATGAAGTCGCGACGCCCGGACAGGTCATCGGAACCCGCTCCGTTCACTTTGTTGTCCATGCTCTCTTTGTCCACGGTCGCCCCTTGCCCAGCCCTACCGAGCGTGGGAAATTGTCGCTTTCTGTGTCGAAATCTTACCAAAGGGTCTCCCTAATGCCAGTCAGGTCACGTCTGCCTGAACGACAACTACGGTCGGGCTGCGATGGGCCCTGAAAGTCGCCAACCACTGGTGTCCGCAACGATCATCGTTCGCGACGAGGCCGACTTTCTGCGGTCGTGTCTGGCGTCGATTGCTCCGTTGTGCGACGAGATTGTCGTGGTCGACACCGGCAGTGTCGACTCCAGTGTCGAGGTTGCTCAATCCTTCGGGGCGGTCCTTGCACATCGCGCATGGGACGGCGATTTCTCGGCGGCACGCAACACAGCGCTCGACCTGGCGAGCGGTGAGTGGATCCTCTACATCGACGCCGACGAACAGTTGGTTGACATCGATGTCGCGGTGGCTCGGGCCGAGATCGCCGCTGCAACCGATGCCGTGGCTCTTCTTCCCCGTTTCCGTTCCCGACCGCAGTTCTCCGCATACCGCGAGTACCGCATGTGGCGCAATCGGCCTGACATCAGGTTCCGCAACAAGATCCATGAGACGATGGTCCCTGACATCGAACGCATCGCCGCCGACGAGAAGCTCGTCGTGAAAGGCATCGACTCGGTTGAGATCGTGCACTACGGCTACGAGGGTGACCAGACGAGGAAACACCTGCGCAACCTGCCAATGCTCGAGGCGCAAATTGTCGACTCGCCCGAACGTGTTTACCTGTGGAACCATCTTGCAACGGTCCGAGATGCGCTTGGAGATGTTGCGGGTGCGGTGAATGCATGGGAATCGGGCATCGCGGTGATTCGCCGGCTCGGGCTTCTCGATCGAACCGACATCATTTGCTACGTCGACTATTCACTCCACCTGATCGCGAACGGATTCGACGCTGCCGCGATCATCGATGAGGGCCTCGCTCTTGCACCGTGGTGCGCCGCTCTGTACTGGTCGGCGGCGTTGAACCACCGCTGTTGCGAGCGATACGCAGAATCAGTGCCCCACCTGCGAGCACTACTCGAGGTCGATCCGAAGACCGTCGACCCGTCTGCGGGTTACCGACTCTCGATCCTCACCGATTGGGCCATGGCGGAACTGGCCGATTCTCTGTACCAACTGGGCGACGTTTCGGGTGCTGCCGCGATGTACCGACAGGCCTCGGACGCGGAGCCCGACGACCGTTCGCTACGGGCGAAGGCTCTCGCGATGGAGTCGTACGCGAGATGCAAGCCCGACCTCGACCAAGTCGGCCACGGCTGAGACCACGGAGTCGATCGGCAACTCCTCGAGTTCGTACATGGCCCTAATTTCACGGGCGATTTCGTCGTCGGTCGATTGCCCGTCGATCAACGAGAAAATGACCGATGCCGTCGGGTCGAGTGCGTGGACCGACCCGGTTGCCGTGTCGAGAACGATCAGGCCCTCGTCGGTTTCGACGAGATGCACGGTGTCGATCACTTGCGCGACGACGTCCGCGGGCGATTCGTCGCCGATGACACCCCGAACCACGTTTCGGGCGGAGTCAAGGGCCGTCGCACGCGCATAGCGGTCGTGGACAAGTTGCCGACCTGCCGTGGACAGTTCGCTTGCGAGCTCGGGTTCGGCGACGATGCGCTGAACGGCATCGGCAATCAAGCACGCGTCGTCGGCGAGAAGCAGGTGTATGCCGTCGACGGCGTCAAGCCCCTGTGCGCCGACTCTGGTGCTGACGACGGGGACACCATGCGCCCATGCATCGAGAATCTTGATTCGAGTACCAGAACCTTCACGCAACGGCGCGATGAGCACATCGGCGTCTGCCATCAACGAGTCGAGATCGTCGACGAATCCCCGGCCGAACTTCGACAGCTCCTCACTGCCGGGACCGGCGATCGTGACCGTTGCATCAGGGCACCGAGCGATGATTTCAGATTCGATCTCGTCGAGAATCCACTCTGCGGCATCACGATTCGGTTGATACCCCATGTTGCCGAGAAAGAGCACGGATGGTCGCCGGCCCGTTTGGTGCAAGCGGTCACGCCTCTCCGGAACGACGACTCCGTTCGGAACTCCCGTCGTTGCACCAAATCCGTTTGCACTGACGAGGTCGTCGGCTTTCGCCGAGATCTGCGCGATCAACTTGCGGAAGCGTTCGGCCTCGTCGGCCTGCCCGGCAGCGGCGAAAAAGGCAACGTCGTCATCATCGAGATCAATGACAAGGCGAGCACCTGTTGCGGTCTGCATACCAAGGCACATCTCGCCCATGTACGACCTGAAACACACGATGGCGTCGACGGGGCCGACGTGTCGGTGCACGTGGTTGCCCGCGGTGAGGCCGAGTTCGCGGGTGACGCCTTGGGCAAGCAACGGCACGAGAGGAGAACGTGCGCCGGTTCGTGAAAACACGATCACATCGGGGCCGTCATCGGCGGGACCGGCGACGGGTACGACCACGCGGGTGACTTTGCCCAGGGCCGAAAGGGCTTCGACCCACAAGCCGCAACGCTGGGACAGGCCATTTCCCGGAACGCCCGAACCGATGGGAGTCACGAGAACGCTGTGCACGGCGGCACCGTACAACGGCCTCGCCGACCTGACTGGAATTGACAGATGAAATGCCTAAACTGACGTCCGTGGAAAAGCAAGCCGTGGAAGAGCCAACAGTGGAATCCAAGCGTTGGTGGCTGTCGAACAAGTCCGTTGCAACGGTTGCTGCTCTGTCCGCCCTTCTCACCCTCGGCATCGTCGCGTGCGGTGGCAGTGATGCCGCGCCGACAAAGGCGCCGGTGCAGCGCACCAAGAACGCCGCGCTGCCGACGACCACAACCTGCGTACCCCGAGCATGATCGCCGGGTGACGGCCTTCGTCGGCAGACTCGCACCATGAGTCGTCTGCGTTACGCAAGTGAGTGGGATTCGTCGGGTTACGCAACCGCTGCGCGACGCTGTATGTACGCGCTCAGTCTGTTGCCGATCGACTTGTCGTGGCAGCCCCTTGTCGATGCCGGACCCGAGGGTCGCGTGCCATCTGGTGTCGCGATCGATGCGCCCGTTGCGCTTCGCGCAATGCGCCGGCCCGCCCGCAGTGACGACACTCTGGTCATCCATTGCCCACCACGTTCGTGGCATCGCATCGCCAGCGACCCGAAGCCAGCGCACATCATCGGCCACACCGTCTGGGAAGCCGATCGGATTCCCAGACTCTGGCTCACCGAAATGGATGACGTCGACGAATTCTGGGTTCCGACCGAATGGAACCGGGTTGCCTTCGCCGAGGCCTTCAAGCGACCTGTCCACGTCGTACCCCACGTCTTGGAATTCCAAGAACCGTTACCACCCCCGGTCGAACTTGACAGTGATCACAAGATCATTTCGATCCTGTCAGCCTGGGATTGGCGAAAGCGTCCAGAGCTCACATTGCACGCGGCACTTCGGGCATTCGACGGTCGTCGTGACGTGACGATCGTGGTGAAGACAGGCCATTGGACGACCGGCTGGCCCGGGCGCCCCGAGGATCCACGCGTTCGGATCGCGAACATCGTTTCTGAGTTTCCGAACAAACCGCGTGTCGTGGTTGCCACCGATGATTGGTCGGACGGAGAAGTTCTCGGACTACTCGAACGCACCGACTGTCTGTTCTCGCTGACAGCAGCCGAAGGATGGGGCCTCGGCGCATTCGACGCGGTCGGCATCGGGACACCCGTGGTCATCACGGGTCATGGTGGTCAAGTCGAATGGCTCGGGAGTGGTTATCCAGGACTCGTTCCCTTTCACATGGTCGATGCCGACCACCCCGATACGACGTTGTTCGAGACGGGCATGCAATGGGCCGCCGCTCACATAGATTCGGCGATCGATCTGTTGCGGGCCGCGGTTGACGAAACGGATAGCAGAATCGTTGATCACACATCGCGCCTACGCGAGGAACTGCACGCCCGGTACAGCGCACCGGCAATCGCGCAGAAACTCGCTGACATCCTCCCCGACCGAGTCATCGATGCCGCGATGACGCGAATCAGCTCGACCAGACAAGGCAAGTCGGTCTCCGCCGGATCGCTCTTGGTGCTGACTCCCGTCAAGAACGCGGCCCGTCATGCCGAGGGGTGGGCGGATCGTGTGCTGTCATTGCATGGGTCATGCGATCGCCTCGAAGCAGCGGTGCTGATCAGCGACAGCGACGATGGTTCGGTCGAGGCGTTCCGCCAAGTGGTGCAACGTCTTCAGCTGGCTGGCGTGCCGTGCACGATCATCGAGCACGATTACCACTTTCGCCTGCCGCCGGACATTCCGCGGTGGGCTCCCGAGTACCAGTTCGAACGGCGAAGCATCCTTGCCAAGAGCCGCAATCGCCTTCTGTTTTCCACTTTGCATGATCATGATTGGGTTCTGTGGCTCGACGCCGATGTCGTCGCATTCGACTCCGACATCGTTGAAACGATGATCGCGACCGGTGCCGACTTGGTTCAGCCACATTGTGTCCTCGAACCGGGAGGTGCGACCTTCGACCTCAACGGATGGACGGACTTCGGCGCCTACCACCTCGACGACTACCGCGGTCATGAGACGGTCGAGCTTCACGCTGTCGGCGGCACGATGCTCTTGGTACGTGCCGAATGTCATCGCGACGGCCTGATCTGGCCCGCCTATCCGTATGGCATCGACGACGAACGCGCAAGTGATATCGGGTTCGGCGAAGGTTTCGGCCTCAGCGCAAGTGCAACGGGCTATCGATGCGTCGGTCTACCCGACATCGAAGTCGTGTGCGGTTCTTCAGCCGAATGAAGAATCGTGAATTGACGATTCGTGAATGATTTCTGTCCCGGGCAATCCGAGCACCGTATAACCCAACGCGCCGGCCATCAGTCCGAGGCCCTCGGTTTCGATTTCTCCCGGTTCTCGCCGTCCCAATGTGTACGGATCGAGCCGGGCGCGTGGGTCAATCATTCCGTACTTGAACGCCGGCCACACGAGGCCGTCGCGATGACAGTCGGCGCGAACGAAGAGAAAGCGCGGGTCGATGCCATGAAGGTCGACGACTTCGTTGCCCCGGTAGTCCTGAAGGGTCACCTCCCCCCGATCGGTCGATGCGATCGAGACCAATGCTTCTCCGTCAGCGTTCACCAGGCATGGCTGCATGATGTCGGCTGCCACGGTACGCAATCGTGCGCCCAGCCCGTCGGGAATCGACGTCACCGACGCATCGAGCCACAGAACCCAATCATGATCATGCAAAGCGGAAAGCAACAATCGATTGCGGAATGCTGATTCGTTGTCAGCAGAGATGACCTCGAAACGGGCGGGAATCCCGGATGACCGCAAGTCGTTGCAGACATCTTCGAACGTACTTGTCATCGTCGTGTCGTTTGGGATGCCGATCACAACTTCGATTTCGGTCCGGTCGTCGCGCATCGCACCAACTACGTCGACGTATTCACCATCGATCGTCGTCCCTCGGGTTGGCGTCAGAACCAAGAGACGAATTCGTTCCGTTGACGTGTCCGGACTGGAAACGCGGGATTCCATTGCGTTCGTGAATCCGATCTCTAGGCAGCCGACGAGATCTGCCCCGACCCGCTGGCTCGAAAATTTGCGGCACAGACCAGTGGCGAGTTCCGTCGACCGTTTCAGGAGCGTTGTTTCGGTTTGCCGAATGACACCGCGAAGCAGGTCGATTGCATCGTCCATATTTGCCTCGGCCCACTGCATGCCGGCCTCGAACAATGTCGAATCGGGATGGTCGGCTGGGACGAGCGTGTAGGGAATCAAACCGGGATGATCGGCACCGAGCCATTCGACTTGACCCCCGTAACCCGTGATCACGACCGGTGTTCCTCTCGTTGCCGCATCGAACGCTCCGAGGCCCCAACCTTCACTCGACGTGAGTGAAAGGAAACAATCGGCGCGTTCGAAGAGCCCCATCATTTCGGCATCGGTCCATTCTTCCGTTGCGATCATCACAGCCGGCGGATTCGCATGACGCGCAACGATGCGGGCAATTTGCTCGATGGGCAGTGTTTGCTGTCCGGGCCAACCGACGGGAACGCTCGTCGTTTTCACGACGATCACCACGTCGCGGTCGCCTGCGAACGCGGTAAGTGCGGCTTCGAGTGTGCGATCGGGTCGCTTGCGCCAATCCCATGCCGAGACAATCGCCACGACGGGGCGGTCAGAAGAGATGTCGAGAGGGGGAGCAGAGCCTGGTCTGTCATCGACAATGTGTGGCACCACATGAATCGGCCCCGTAAAGATTTCCGCGAATGCACTCTTGTTCCATTCGGTCGGAACCCACAGTTCGTCAGCCGCTCTGAGTTCATCTCTCCAGCGCGATGGCATTTGTTCGCATTCCCATACAACGTGACCGATCACGTGGCTCGGTGAAAGTTCCTCGCGCAGACGTCCCCAACTTTGGGGAACACAATGAAGAACAGCGAGTTCATTTGGTGAATGTCGACGTCGGCGGGCACGCAGTTCGATCGGGGCTCCGATCGCCACAGGGGTCCGCGATCGCCCAATGCCGACTCGTTCCTCCAGAGCTTCCCAGCTGACGTCGATCTCTTGACCGCCCAGGGCCGCTATGCAACGTCGAGCTGCCACCGCGTAACCCGACGAATCGAATTCGCTCGCATACCTCAACGCCGCAACGGACATGGTCCGAGTGTACGACCGGTCAGAACGCCGAGACCTTTGTGGAATTCACTCACGCACCGGAACCACGGCGACCGAGGCGATACTTTGTCGGCAACAACTCCCTATGGTCGAAGATCAAGTACGCACGCCACGAGGCATCGTGATTCCTGCCGATGCCATGCGCTGGACGTTCGCACGTTCCGGAGGAGCCGGCGGCCAGAACGTCAACAAGGTCTCGACGAAAGTGACGCTCGAAATCGACGTCGCGCAACTTGTCGGTCCGTCGACCGTGCTCGCTCGGGTGTCAGCGGCCCTCTCCCCCGTGTTGCGGGTGACATCGCAGACTTCCCGCAGCCAATTTCGCAACCGGGAGTTGTGTCTCGAGCGCGCGATCGAACGCATTGACGCCGCGGCGACACCTCCTGCGCCTCCCCGCCGCAAGACGAAGCCGTCTCGTGGAGCCATCGAACGTCGACTGCAGTCGAAGAAGCAGCGTGGGGAAACGAAGCGTCAACGTCGTGGCGAGTGGTAGCCGACTCAATCCTTGGGTGGCACCCAGGTCGACAAGAAGCGGCCCAGGCGACCGATTGCTTCGG
>CAZVPL010000032.1:0-6348 GCA_964629075.1 uncultured Bifidobacterium sp.
TGGCGTCGATGCAGATGGAGAAGGGGTCGATGATGCTGATCGACGGCGACCGCGCACTGCAGCTGTATTCGGCCCTCGACGGAGCGGTGCAGATGAGCGGTGGCTCGGCGGCCAACACAATTGCCGGCATCGCCAGCTTCGGTGGCAAGGCGGCGTTCATCGGGAAGGTGGCCGACGACGCACTGGGCGATGTGTTCGGCCACGACCTTCGGGCCATCGGCGTCAGCTTCGTTCGTCCGTTCGGTGGCAACTCGATCCCGACCGGCCGCTGCATGATCGTGGTCACGCCCGATGCGCAGCGCACGATGAACACCTACCTCGGAATTTCCTCGCTGCTCTTGCCCGACGACATCGATGCATCGGCAATTGCGTCGGCGGCAATGCTGTATCTCGAGGGGTACCTGTTCGACCGTGACGAGGCAAAGACCGCATTCCGCATCGCGGCCGGTCATGCGCACGCGGCCGGGCGTCAGGTGGCATTGACGCTGAGCGATTCGTTCTGCGTTGATCGACACCGAGCCGACTTCCGCGCACTGATTGCCGATGGTGTCGACGTGCTGTTCGGCAACGAGGCTGAACTGTTGTCGCTGTACGAGACCGACACGTTCGAGTTCGCCGTGACACAACTGCGTCGCGAGTGCACCGTTGCCGCCATCACGCGCAGCGAGCACGGCTCGGTTGTCGTGACGCCCGACGAGGTGATCAGCGTGGCAGCCAAACCGGTGGCGCAGGTGGTCGACACCACCGGTGCGGGAGACCTGTATGCCGCCGGATTCTTGTTCGGCTATACGCGGGGACTGCCGTTGGCCACGTGTGCGGACTTGGGGCACATCGCCTCGGCCGAGGTGATTTCGCATGTGGGGCCGCGGCCTTTGGTGCAATTGAGCACGCTCATTCCCGCGCTGTAGCGCAGTTAGCCTGACGGGCATGGAACTCACCGTTCTCGGCCAGACCGTTCGTCATCCCATCGACCATGTCGAGGTGTTTCCCGCCCCGCAGCACGTGACGAAGGTGCGCTTCACGACCGATGAGCTGAGTTCGGTGTGTCCGGTGACGGCACAGCCCGACGTGGCGACTGTGGTAATCGAATACGTCCCACGCGACTGGTGCATCGAGTCGAAGTCGCTGAAGCTGTACCTGTGGCGCTTTCGCGACATGGCGGTGTTCGCTGAAGCGTTGGCGGCGGAAATTGCCGATGAAGTGATGACAACCGTGAAACCACATCACGTGAAGGTTTCACTGACCCAGCGCCCGCGCGGTGGCATCGAAGTGCATGCCGAGGCTGAGCGCATCGCAGGGTGAAGCGAGCACAGCGGGTCATGACACGCCGTTCGTTCGCCGTCGCATGCATGGTGCTTGCGATTGCGGGTGTTGTTCCGCCGGCGGTTGTCAATGTGTCCGCCGCTGTCGTCGCCGAGGACAACCAGGTTCCGATCGGCAACCATCCCGACAACGGATCGCTGCACATCATCGCCGACGACTCGCTCGAGCGCGAGGTGGCCGACCCTCCCTCGATTCTGTATCCAACCGATGCACCGCAGGGTGGGTTGATTGCCTGCACCAGTGCCACCGACACTGGCTGTGCAGGAAAGTCGAGCCTGCAGTACATCGCGCACCTGCCGGCGTGTGACACCAACATCACGGTCGATTGCATTTCGGCGGTGTCGGCGGCAAAAGCAAACGGGCGCGACCAAGCCGGAACGTTCAGCTCGTACTTTCCGAACCAGGGCCCGCACAGTTACACCGGTGACCCGGCACTGAAGTTGCCCTCGGGCCGTGCGCCAAGCGTGTGGTCGCTACCCAACGCCGAACATCCGGGTGGCACCGACTACGCGGTCGTCGCACGCCTGCGGGGCTCGACAACGAACCGCAGCTCGGCGTCGTTCCAGTTGACCCTGACACCGGTGTCGTTGAAGACCAACGCCGACCCGCACGGCAACTACCGGCCACCGCGGTTCGAAGAAAATGGGCGCATCGTGGGCCCGGCTGCCGACCGTGGCAATTATCGGTGTGCGTTCTGGGGTTCCGATGCGTCGTGTCTCTTGAGTCGCGATTTTCCCCGCAACTACACCTACACGGTGTCGGTGCGTTTGTCGGTCGAACCCGCGGGGTGGCTGCACGGGCGCATCGACTCACCCGACATCACATTCACCAAGGACGGCACCGTGACGGTGGTGACCGTGACGGCCAAGCCCGTGCAGGTGCCCGCATTCCAGGTGGCGAAGCAGTCGAGTCAATACCCGCAGAACGTGCAGACAGCTTTTTCCCTGGGTGGGCCGTACGGCGAGGGTGGCTCGCGCCGTCCCGGGGGCCAGTACGACACGAACCCGGCGACGCGGAACGCCGAATACACGATTCTTTCGTACTCGACAGAAGGTTTCGACCAACTCGAGTTGATGGAGCCCGTCATCGAAGACAAGGCCACCTACGCACCGTGGTTGTGGCGCGTGCGCACGCTCGATGAGCGCGAGATGACGAATGCCGGAACTTGCCTGAAGACCGGTGAGGGCGTGAAGGGCATGGTCACCACCAATGCGCTCGTGTACGGCAACGGTCCGCCGCTCTACAACTCGGCCACGTCGACGCTCGACTACAAGGTTGCGGCTCCGCACCTGATGGCTGATGGCTCGGTGTTCTCGGGCAACTACACGCTGATCATGAAGTCGAGCGTCGCGCGCTGCATCTACAACTTCACGAGCAGTCCCATCAAGGGACAGATCACGGTGGTGAAGGGGAACGGATCGAAGGGTGAGGCCACCACGTCGGTCAACGAGAAGAACGGATGGCTCACCTTCACCGCCACCGGCTTCACGCACTCTGCGCCGACGGTGAAGGTGCAGATGACCCAGGATCCCGAACCAACAACGACAACCTCCACGACGGTTGCGCCATCGACAACGGCTGCACCCACGACAACCGCGGCGCAGACGACGTCGACGACGACAACCACCGTTGTTCCGGGAGTCGTCACGAGGCCCGGCAAGACAGTGGCCGGCTCGTTGCTGGCACGGAGCGCGGGCCTTGTGGTGTCGCGCACATCGACGGTGAAGCTTGCCCGCACGGCGAAGTCGGCGCGTCAATGCGTGGTTGTGGGCACGCGCATCAGGGCGTTGAAGGCCGGTCAGTGTGTGGTGCGTGTGACGGTGAAGACCGCCAAGAAGTCGGTGAGCCGCTCGGTCACGCTGACCGTTTCCTGATTGCGCGGCGCGGTCAGAGAACGCGGACCGTTCCCGCGACGGGGTCGACTTCGATCGTGGCGCCGTCGGGGATGTCGAGCATGGCGCGGGGTGCGCCGATGACACCGGGAAGACCGAGTTCGCGGGCGATGACCGCGGCGTGGCTGAGCGGTCCGCCTTCGGCGGTGACCAGCGCGCCGGCGAAGCCGACGACCATGTTGTAGGCGGGGGTGGTGCAGGGCACGACGAGAATTTCGCCGGGGTTCAGTTGTTCGACGGCCGCCTCGGGCGTGGCGGCAAGGCGTGCAGTGCCGACGTACGTCGTCGAGCCGACGCCGTAGCCGTTCAGGCCGGTGGTTTTCTGCGTGCCGTCGATGCCTGTTTCGGCGACAACCTTTTGGATGAAGCCGGCGACGTAGGCGAGTGGCTTGGGAAGAATCTCAAGTGGCGGCACTGGTTCGGGTGTCCCGAGCTTGCGCGGTGCGTCTTCGACGTTCACGGTTGCGCGCCAATGTTGGCGACCGGCGAGTTCGTCGGCGTCGGGTGCATTTCCGGCAAGTGACACGTTGATTTCGTCGAGTGTCATTTCGAAGGCGTGCTCGGGGGCGTGGGCGAAGCCGCGTTGTTGCATGCGTCGGCCGAGTTCCAAGAGCGCGCGCCGGACGAGACCAAACGGCCACTCGAGGGTGATGGGTCCGTTTTCGTCGCGCAGGTCCATGGCATCGCGGGCCTCGGCGAGGGTGGTGTCGAACTCGGCACGGTGTTGTTCCGGCACGCGTGCGCGGACTGCGGCGATGCGCTTCTTCACGGTTTCAGTGCGGTGGTCGGTGTCGTCGCTGAGAGGTGCCGACATGATGCGCGAGAAGAGCACGTCGGGTGACTCGGCAAGCGTGAGGCCGTCGATGTCGTAACGCGAGATGACCATGTTCCCGCGGAGTTGCAGAAAATCGTCGAGAGCGCCGGCAACTTCGGGTGAGATTGCGCGGACATCATCGAGATGTGCGGGGTTCTTCCCTGATGCGACGATCGCTTGTCTGATTTTGCCGAGTTCGTGTCCGGCGGCGCTGGTTGAGGGCGACGCACCCTCCAGCAGTGCGACGATCTCGGCCGTCTCGAAGCCCCACTGGCTTGTGACGAAGAGAAGGATTCCGATGGGACCGAGATCGAAGTTGTGGAGATACAGATGGTCTTCGAAGAGTTGATCGGCGTGCGCGACGACATCGTTGATGTGGGCGATGAGTTGTGTGTCGTCGAGCGAGGCGGGGTTGACGCGCTGAATCTCGAGATTCCGAGCGGTATACGTGTCGCGCAGTCCGCCGGGGCGGTGCCACTCGTGAATCTTTGCCCGCCACGGGGGGTTGGCGATCGTCTTCTCAGCGATCTTTGCGCGTCGGCGCATTTCGGGGTGCAGTTTCGCTGCGAGTTTGAGAAGTGGCAGTGGCGGCAGTTTCTTTGGTGGCTTGTTGGCGCCGATCAGCGGAAAGACGCGTGAGTAGATGAGGCCGTTGACGGCGCGAAACTCGAGTGATCGAACGGGAGCACCCAATTCGGTGAAGCCGCGACCCGTGCCGCGACCACAACCGCGCATCTGCATCATCAAGTTGAGAGGAGTCGCCGGGCGATTCACGTGCGAGCGATCGAGTGACCACTCGCCGGGTCCGGGGGCAGCCCACGTGAGTTTTTGTTGCGGGTCGGGCGCCACGGACTCACCTTAGTTGCTGGCTGACAACTAATATTTCGACGTGGAGACAGAGGTCGTCATCGCCGGTGCCGGTCCGGTCGGGATGGCCCTGTCGATTGCGCTGTCGAACGTTGGTGTGTCCAACGTGGTGGTCGAACGCGGTGTCGGCGTGCACCCGTTGCCGCGGGCTGCGGTCATCGACGCCGAGCTGCATCAGTCGTTCATCGTGAACGGACTGGGGGAGCAGTTGGCGCCGTTACTGACGCCTCTGCGCGCAGCCGACTACGTCGATGCCGAAGGGAGACATCTGACGGGTGGTGACCTGAGTGGCATCCGGATGTTCGGTGATCTGCCGGTGGCGAGTCTGCACTTCCAGCCCGACATTGACGCGCTGTTTCTGCGCGAGTTGCAGGAACGCGGAGGGCACTTCAAACCCGAGACGCCGTTCACCGGCGTCGAACAAAATGCCGACGGTGTGCGCTTGCTTGTCGACGGCGGCGAAGCGATCAATGGTCGGTGGCTGGTGGGGTGTGACGGGGCGTCGAGCACGATTCGTCGGTCGGTCGGAATCGCTCGCGATGACCTCGGCTTTGAACAGGACTGGTTGGTTGTCGACGTGCGACTGCGCGATCGTGCCGCCTCGGGTCTTCCCGACGTCGTACGACAGGTGTGCGACCCCGTGCGTCCGACGACGATGGTGAGTGGTCACCGCGACGTTTACCGCTGGGAATTTCAACTGCAGCCGGGCGAAAACCCGAAGGAGATGAACCAGCCAGAGCACGTGTGGCGGTTGCTCGAGCCGTGGATCAACTCATCGAATGCCGACATCATCCGTTCGGCCTCGTACCGATTTCACGGCGTGGTCGCGACCGCTTTCCGGGCAGGGAACGTGTTTCTCGCGGGAGATGCGGCCCACCAGATGCCGCCGTTCATGGGACAGGGGCTGAACTCGGGTTGGCGCGACGCGTTCAACCTGGCGTGGAAGATCCATTGGGTACGCGAAGGACTGGCCGGCGACGGCTTGCTCGACACCTATGGGGCCGAACGCATTCATCATTCCCGGGTGACCGTCGAGCGGTCGATCGAGGCCGGCCAGTTGATCGATCAATTCGCCGGGCGTGTCAGTCATGGTGTGCGACCCGGCAGGGGGTATGGCGGGGCAACGCCGCGACCGCGCTACGAGGATGGGGTGGTTGTGGGTGACCATGCGCGCACCGGCACGGTGTTCGACTCGTGGCACCGCATTGCCGACGATGTGCGTGTGCTGACCCACATGACCGTTGCCAGCACACAGGGGCGTGCGCCGGCTCTGCCCTCACGTGGCTTGTGGCGCTCGGTTGAACTGTCGCCGATGGAAACAATGGGCGCCGACCACGTTGTTGTGCGTCCCGATGGGTTCATCGCCGCCAATTGCGACGACGCATCCATTGATGCCGTGCTCGCCGACCTGTGCCGGCGGATGTGCTGCTGATCAACGGCGCATGCCGTTGA
>CAZVPL010000032.1:6448-19622 GCA_964629075.1 uncultured Bifidobacterium sp.
TGCTCGCCGACCTGTGCCGGCGGATGTGCTGCTGATCAACGGCGCATGCCGTTGACGATGATCCACGCGGTTTCGTCGGCCAAGGTCTCGATGTCGAAGGCTCCGTCGGCGTTGTTGAATTTCTTCGAGAGTGCGGAGAGTGTGTACATCGCAGCTGCACCGTGAGCGACGAGAAAAAACGGCGATCGAACGGCAATCGGCTTGATGATTTTCTTCTTTGCAAGACCGTCCATGAGTTGGCGCACCGGCGCAAGAGCGGGTTGAACGTAGTTCTTGTAGATGTGGTCGAGGTGCCACGAATCTTCGAGGCCCTCGTTGTTCATCAGCCGGTTGAGGTATGGATGGCGACTCGATGCGATGAGAAACGCCCTGAACTGCGACTGCAGCTCGGCGACTTGATCGGCCGGTCGCGGTTGTGAGCGCAGGTAGTTGCGGATCTCGCCGAACATTGCGGTGAACTCGTGGTCAATGACGGCCTTGTAGAGGTCTTCCTTGGTACCGAAGCGCTGATGAATCGCGCTGTGGCTGAGGCCAAGTTCGCGATTGAGCGACCGCAGCGAGGTGCCGTCGTATCCGTGCGTCGCGAACATCGCGAGCGCGGCATCGAGAATTTCGGCGTCGGTGTGGAGCTTCGGGCGGCCCCGACCGGTTGGATTCGTCACGGCAGTCCCCGCCGCGCCCTCGCTTGTGCAATTTCCTCGATGTCGGGGACGGCGAAGAACGCCTCGTTTGGCGCGTCACCCCAGGCCTGAACGGGAGCTGGGGCGGTTGGCGCACCCCAGTCGTTGCGGCTGTGGTTCTTCGCCCAGTCCTCGTCGTTGTTGATGTGGTCCATGTCGGCGAAGAACTCGAACATGTTGCCCGACGGGTCGCGCAGGTACCAGAAGAGGTTCGAACCGAGCAGGTGCCGACCGACGCCGATGATGTGGGAGTCGGGGTTGTCGGCGACAACCGCGGCACCGTTTTCCCCGATGGCGTCGAAGTCGTCGACCTCGAGGGCGTAGTGGTTGAGGTATCCGACACGCGCGCGATGGATGAGGAGATTGTGGTGGTCGGTCTCGACACGACCGAATGTCGCATTCGCGCCGGCGAACTGGTCGGTGACGCGGAACCCGAGGCCATCGAAGTAGAAGGCCGTCGACTTCTCGATCTGTGGCGAGGCCAGAACGACGTGCCCGAGGCGGCGCGGCGGGCGACGGTCGGGGGTGAGCGACGCATTGCGGCTGTTGTAGCGGCGGCGGTCGCCGGGTCTGTTGGCGGGTCGCGGGTCGACGGGCGTCAGGTGACCGGGTGCGCCGACCTCGATGTGAATCGCGTGGCCGAGAACGGGGTCGGTGCAGTCGAGCGTCGTCGACGTGGTGCGTGCGTTCACGCCAAGTGTCTCGAGGCGACGAGCAATGTCGGCGATGTCGCTGTCGTGCGAAGTCGAGAAGTGCATCGCCGAGAGGTGGCGGTGGTCGCCTTCCTTGATGGTGATGACGGTGGAGCGTTGGTCGGTGCCGTACACGCCGTCGGCGGTTCGGCGCAGGCCATGGCGTTCCCAAAAGGCGCCGAGCTCGGCAGGGTTCTTCACGCTGAGCTCGATGTCGAGGAAGCCGTTGAGCGCCACGACTAGCCCTTCTTGACGAGCGGCAGATTGTGGTCGGCCACTCGAACGCACCTGTTGGTCATCGTGCCGACACCTTCGATGACGGTGGTGACGACGTCGCCGTCGCGCAGCAGCTTCTTCTGTGCGGCGCCGACACCTGCGGGTGTGCCGGTGAAGATGACGTCGCCCGTTTGCAATGTGGTGATGTGCGAGAGGTATTCGATGAGAAATGGAATGCCGAAAATGAGGTTGGCCGAGGTGTCGTTCTGGCGTTCCTCTCCGTTGACGAGGCACTTGATCGCGATGACGTCGCGGTTGGGGAGCGCGTCGGGTGACACGGCAACGGGCCCAATGGGTCCGAAGGTGTCGAACGACTTGCCGAGATCGAAGTGCGGGGGCTTGCTTGCCATTTGTACGGGGCGGTCGGAGACGTCTTGTCCTGCGGTGACACCAAAGACGTGGTTCCACGCATCGGCACGGTCGATGTCCTTGCCACCCTTGCCGATGATGACGACGATCTCTCCTTCGTAGTCGACACCGTTGCTGCGCAGTTCGATGTCGGAATTGGGCGCACAGATACACGACGAGAACTTTGCGAAGACGACCGGATTGTCGGGCACGTCCATGTTCGACTCGGCGGCATGCGTCTTGTAGTTCAGGCCGATGCCGAAGACTTTCTGTGGCGAGGGCGATGGGGCGCCGAGTAGTGCGGGGACGATCTTTCCCTCGGGTGGGCGATTCGCGATCTTCTTCTGCAGTTCGTGGAGCTTGTCGCCGTGGGCGAGTGCCGTGGTTGGGTCGGATGGCACTGCACCCCCGCTCAGGGCTTCGAGATCGTGGTAGCTGTCGCCTTCGACGAGCACTGCCCGTCCCGCATGATTCGCAAACGTGAATGCCATGGTGATCCGCCCCTCCGCCAATTACTAGGCAAATGACAATATAACTGCCCGTCAGGAATCAGGGAACCACGCAGGGTGGCGTCAGAGCTTGGAGTCTTGCTTCAGCGCAGTGTCGATGCTGAGCGCCGCCGCGACGACGAGCGAGGCCAGAGGTTGGCTGAGGTCGTGGTGGATTTCGACCACGTAGTTGTCGGCAGTGGTGAACATCGCCTTGGCGAGACCCACGAACTTCTTCGTTACACGTGCGACTTCATGGCCATCGGCGTTTTCGATGGCGAAGTCCCACGCACGCCAGTTCTCGGCCTTGATGGCTCCGATCTTGCGTTCGCCGACTTCAAGGCCAAAGCTGATCTTGCCGAAGACGTTCTCCTGGACGATGCGACCGATTTCGTTGCCCGTTGCGTCGCCGACGATGACGGTGCTCTTGAACACCTTTGCCGGACGGGTGAGTGTGAGCACGACGGCTCCGGTTGCATCGGTGATCTCGAGCCTGTGAGTGAGGAACTGGTCGACGGACGACACGATGCGAAGAAGCTTCTTGGCTTTGCTTTGGCCGACTTCATTCACGTGGGCGATGACGTTGCCGTCGGCATCGGACACCGAGTACTGGTTTGTGACCTCGATGATCTTCGCCTTTTGGTTGACGACGAGAACCTTGTTGCTGAACAGCGGTGATGTGCTCATTGGTTGCGACCTCTTTCCATGATCTTGCTGCGACGCTCGGCCACGGCATCGGCACTGAATGCCCGCTTGCGCCATGCCTTTGCCTCGGCGGCTTCGGTGGCCCACGCATCAGCGTCGGTGGTGGTGAGTGAGTAGGTGTTGCGAATCGCGCGGACGCCAGCCTGGTCGTTGCCGATGATGTCGAGTGCGATCTTGCGTGTGAACGGAATCAGTTCGGCATGCGGTACGACATGGTTGACGAGACCCAGCTCGAGTGCTTCGTGGGCGCCGATGACGTTGCCGGTGAAGCTCATCTCGCGGGCGCGACGCACTCCGATGGCCTGGGGGAGGAGGACCGAGAGGCCCCAACCGGGCATGACGCCGACACGAGCGTGAGTGTCGCCAAACTTTGCGTTCTCGGAAGCGATGAGGAAGTCGCAATTGAGGGCGAGCTCGAAGCCACCGGTGACGGCGACACCGTTGATCGCGCCGATGAGGGGCTTTTCGAGTTTGGGAAACGGACCGCGTACGCCGTCGGAGTTCGGAGTGCCGTCGGCGCCGGTGCCGCCGAGCAGATTGCTGGACGGATCGCCGAGTTCCTTCAGATCGAGGCCGGCGGTGAATGCGGGATCGGCCCCGGTGAGAATGATGACGTCGACGTCGTCGTTCGCATCGGCAGCTTTCATTGTTTCGTTCAGCTTGCGCAGCAATTCACTGCTGAGAGCGTTGCGTGCGCCGGGACGGTTGAGCGTGATGGTGGCGATGCGCTCGGAGATGTCGAGAAGAACGACCGATTCGTTGGACTGCGTCATGCAGTCATGCTTGCAGGTCGGGTGTCTCGGGTGGAAAGTAGGAAAAGGTGAGATCGCCCAGCTTGACCAACGTCGATGCGATCCAGCCGCCGAGCGTTCCGAAGTGATCGTCGAGGATGGTGCTTGATCCGTCGGCGAGGGTTTCTTCCGACAGGTCGTAGAGGCCCTCGTACGTGACCTCGAGCGCATATTCGGTGCGTCCCGTCGTGTCGAGGGGGTGGCTGATTTCGGTGGCGAGGCTGGCGCGTTCCATCGCCGCGTTGCCGATGGTGGGGCTGTGGGCGGGTGCCAGCGTGAGGACCTTTTCATGGTCGGGCATCGCCGACAGGCGCTGGGCGCGGAACACGATCTCTATTTCGATGGCGGGGAGGTCGACCAGGGTTTCCTCGAGATACCAGCGCCGGTACATGGCCTGGCTCCACGAGGGCCAGTCGAGGGTGATGTGGGCAACGACGCGTGGGGGTGAGCCTTCGCCCGGCAGGCCGTAGCTGGTTTCCCACGTGAGGTCGCCGAGCAGCACGTCGGACTGGAAGTGCTCTTCGAAAGCCTGGCGTTCGAGGAACGCGCCCTCGAAGGCCTCGCGCAACGCGCCGATGGCATCGGTGAATACGTGGTCCAACATCCCGACCGAAGCGTAGCGATCGGATGCTGGCAGACTTGCGGCCATGAGTTTGGTCCTTCTCGACAAGTCCGACGGCGTTGCGACAATCACGCTGAACAACCCCGGCGAGCGCAACACGCTCACCGCTCCGATGGTCGCCGAGATCATCGCTGCGATGGACGACATCGAAGCCGATGAGTCGATGGGCGCCGTGGTGGTGACGGGTGCCGCCCCCGCGTTCTGTGCGGGTGCAAACCTCGGCAATCTTGCCGAGGCAACGGGCGACAGTCTGAAGAACATTTACGCGGGCTTTCTGCGCATCGCCTACAGCCCGTTGCCCACGTTGGCGGCGGTGAACGGCGCCGCAGTTGGTGCGGGTATGAACCTGGCGCTTGGCTGCGATGTGCGCGTGGCGGCTCGTCGCGCGAAGTTCGACACGCGCTTCCTGCAGATTGGTATCCATCCGGGAGGCGGGCACACGTGGATGCTGCGCCGCATCGCCGGACCACAGGCCGCAATGGCGACGGTGATCTTCGGCGAGATTCTCGACGGCGCCGAAGCCGAGAGAATCGGACTGGCGTGGAAGTGCGTCGACGACGACCAATTGATGACGTATGTCCACGACATGGCAGCACGCGCGGCGTCGCGCCCGCGAGAGTTGTTGAAGGTGACCAAGCGAACCATTCAGGACATGGCTCTCGTCACCGAACATCCGGCGGCGGTCGAGCGGGAACTCGATCCGCAGGTGTGGAGCACGCGTCAGCCGTGGTTCGCCGAGATGCTGGCCGCGTTGCAGGCAAAGATCACGAAGAAGTAGCCCGTTAGCATGACGTCGTGAGGGACTGGTTTTCGCGACGATGGGTGGCCGTTGGCGTCGTCGTGGCGATGTTGGCGGTGCCGGTGTCGCATGTGTCGGCTGGTGCGCAGTCGGTCGAGCCAACCGAGTCGTACATTGTGGTCGTCGCGTCGCGCGACGACATCGATGAAGTATCGGCCGAGGTCGTGCGTGCCGGTGGAACGGTGGGCTCGGTCTATCGCTATGCCGTCGGTGGATTCTCCGCCCGCCTGACGGCATCGCAGTTGTCCACCCTGCTGGGGGACTCGCGCGTTGCCAGCATCTCGCGCAACAAGAGGGTGCGCAAACGTGCGACGGTCCCGACCGCACAGGGCGACGTTCTGTACCACCTTGACCGCATCGATCAGCGTGCACTACCACTCGATGGCATCTACGGTCCGCCGGCAACGGGCGAGGGTGTGCAGATCTACATGATCGATACCGGCGTGCGCGCGACTCATGTCGACCTTGCAGGCCGCGTCATTCACGGTGCCGATGTGGTGGGGCCCGACGAGGCGGGCGTGCCCGCAATCCCATCGGACGACTGCGATGGGCACGGCACACACACGGCTGCACTGGCTGCAGGCACCGAGCACGGGGTTGCAAAGCGGGCCACGGTTGTCGCAGTGCGCGTGCTCGATTGTTACGGCGAGGGCGACGTCGACAGCGTCATTCGCGGAATCGACTGGGTCATCAAGCACCACCGCTCGGGGAGCCTCGCGGTTGCGAACCTCAGTCTGGGTGTCGATGCCGACGAGGATTCGCGACCGATGGACCTGGCCGTGGTCGACCTGGTGCGCGACGGAATCGTTCCCGTCACTGCGGCGGGAAACAAGGGGCAGGACGCGTGTGACGTGTCGCCCGGTCACACACCCGAGGCCTTGAACGTCGGCGCGACAACCCAAACCGACGAACGTCTGGCCATGGCTCTTGGAACGTCGAGCTACGGCGCGTGCGTCGACATCTTTGCGCCCGGCGTGCGGTTGCTGTCGGCCGGTATCGACAGCGACACAGCCGAGCAAACCTTGACCGGTACGTCGATGGCGTCACCCCTCGTCGCGGGCTACGTGGCGCTGATCGGCGAGACCGATCCGACCGCATGTCCCGAGGCGGTGCACGAGGCGGTGATGGCTCGTGCGACGAAGGACGTGGTGAAGAACGCAGGCCCCGGTTCGCCGAACCTGTTGTTGAACATCAGCGATGTCTCCGCGGTCGGTGCACGAGCGCCGGGAACGCCGAGTGCGCTCGTGTCGAGTCCTCTCGCCGATGGTCTCGTGGTGTCGTGGGACCCGGGTTGCAACGGTGGTGCACCCGATGGTGTCACCAATGTTCGTGTGTATCGCGACAAGGAAACCGACCCGATTCGTACGGTCAGCGTGGTCAATGCCTCTCGTGTCGTGTTGCGGGGACTAGAGGCGGACAGGACGTACCGCGTGAGCGCGAGGCGCAAGACGGCGAATGGCGTGAGTGAGTGGTCGGAGAAGTCGGTGGCTGTCAGCCCATCCGACGTGACCGCCGGCGGAAAGGTGCGTACGTCGTCGCTTGCCTATTCCACTGAGGCCAAAGTGCGCGGCAAGTGGAGCATCGGCGATGAGCAGAAATGGAACTGCCGGATCCTCGGCGGCGGAGCGCGGCTCTACTTCACACGAAGTGCGTCATGCGTCGTTTCCGTCGTGCCGGCTTATTCGAACATCGCATTCGACCGCGCGTTCACGCCTGCCGAAGCCACCGCTCCCGCCGGCAGTGGATCGGGGAAGCGTGTCGTTTACGACCGCAGTTCCCGGCGGCTCTTCGCCATCGATCCAGACAACCGGGTGGTCCGCAGCACCACCGTGGTCGGCACTGCGACACCGCCCGTAACGGGTCGTTACAGACTGGCCCGCACGGCCGAGGGTTTCAGTGCAACGGGGGCGACGGGCGTGCTGGGGTTCCGCGAGATCGTCGACGAGTTTCTGCCCGAATCTCTTGGTGTTGCTGCGTCGGCTGACCACATCTATCTGCCACCGCCCGACGGGAAGTGGTTCCGCTCGTACGTGACAAAGACGAAACTACTTGTCATCGTTCCGTGACAGTTTGCGCATAGTCCAAGTTTTCACGCGCGTGCGCGCGGGTTGGGTGTATGTTGCGAAGCGAGGAGCTTTTACTCCGGTTCATCTCTGAAAGGAGACCCGATGAGCAAGCGTCATCGCAGTCAAGAGACTGCTCCGCCTCCGCGTGTCGAACTGCGCGCCCACGCCCACAACGAGCGGCACCGAATGCATTCGGAGCTGCATACCGTTGCCGGTTTGGTGAGCAACGGCGTCGAACCCGACGACGTTGACGAACCCGGCCAGGCGTGGCGTGTCGAGGCGCATCACAACAAGGAACGCGCGCTGCGCAAGAAGGGTCGCGCTGCCACGCGTCATTGGAAGACGAAGGCGTGGAAGCGGCGGAACGTGATGCGCAAGCAGCGGGCCGAAGCGTTCCGCAAACTCGCCGACTGATTCGCGTTAGGCGTCGGCGGGCGTCAGCCATTCGGCTGACAGTTCGCCGCGTCGGCATGCCCACTCTTCGGCGGTCATGGCAAAACGGAAGTGGTCTTCCCAGAGTCCATTGATCTCGAGGAACCGCTCGGCAAGGCCTTCGTTGCGCAGTCCGATCTTCTCGACGACGCGCAGGCTGTTGGTGTTGCGCGGGATGATGCAGATCTCGATGCGGTGCAGGTGCAGTTCATCGAAGGCGAACTTCAACAACACCACGACGGCCTCGGATGTGAACGCATTGCCGGCGCGACGCTGGTCGATCCAATAGCCGATCGTCGCGGTTTGCATCGCGCCGCGCACCACGTTGTTCAGGTTGACTTCACCGCAAAAGGCGTTGTCGACGAAGAGGCCGAATGCGTATGAGGTACCACTTTGGCGCTCGCGTTCACGGATGTTGCAGCGGGCGGAAAAGATGTCGCGGTCGTTCGCGGGGTCGGGTTGTGTGATGGGGCGCAGCGGCTCCCACTTCAACAGCCAGTCCCCGTTGCGCTTTCTGCACTCGGCCCACGCAGAGAAGTCCTGCACATTCAGCGGCCGCAGCACCACCCGCTTGCCGTAGAGGCGCAGCCCCGGCGCTCCGACGCCACTGACGTTCGCAGTGCGGTTCGCGGGATGGTCGGGGTTGGCGGCATTCATGAGACGGAGAAGTCTCGCAGAATGTCGGCCAACCGTGCGCCGGCGTCGAGGCGCGCGGCCGATTGCCGCGCCACCATTGCGACCCCGTCGGCAAGTGCGGTGGTCGACACGGTGATTGTGGGGAGTTGCAGTTTTCTCAGCACCGCAACGAGCACACAACAGCCACCGACGATGATGTCGGCCCGGTCGGCGGGTAGTCCGGGGTTGTAGACCCGATCCGCCAACGACTCGGTGGCAAGCGTGCGAAAGACGTCCTCGGCGGCGTCTTTCGACAGCTCCATGCCGTGCAGAACGTTTGCGTCGAATTCGTGGAGTCCGAGCTCGACCATGGCGATGGTCACGATCGTCCCGGCCACGCCGACCAGGCGCTCGCAAGATTCGAGTTCGGGAATCTCGCGGACGACGTCGTCGATCTCGTCGATGACGGCACCGATTGCATTGGTGAGTTCCTCGGGGCGTGGTGGGTCGTGTTCGAGAACGCGTTCGGTGAGATTGCGTGCACCGTACGGGATGCTTGCAACGCGCGGCGTGGCGCCGGGCAGACCGATGCTGAACTCGGTGGAGCCGCCACCCACGTCGAGCACCGTCAGTGGATTCGCACCGACGATGTGTTCGAGGTTGCGTTGTGCGCCGATGAACGCGAGCGTCCCTTCGGTGACTCCGTCGATCACCGTGACGTCGCATCCGAGGACTCGTGCCGCGTCCGAGATGAATGGTTCTGCGTTCTTTGCCGAACGGACCGCCGCTGTTGCCACGGCGTGGAGGTTCGTGATGTCGTGGGACTCGACAATGTCCCTGATTTCGGCGAGGCGCTGAAGAGTCGCGGCCACCGACCCGTCGGCAAGGTTGCCGGTGTCGGCCACACCTGTGCCGAGCCGCGTGACGACGCTGTCGCGATGGAGTGTTTCGTCGCCGTCGAGGGCGAGAAGCTTCACCGAGTTGCTGCCGATGTCGACGACGGCGATGCGATCAGTCATGGCGAAGCTCCGGCGCGTAGTCGATGCGTTGGGCGACCCACTCGCCGACGGGATCGTCGCCCCCGGCGAGCCACCATGCGAAGTGGGCGTGAAGACACTTCACTCCACGGCGCGTACCCGCCACACCGGCAGAGGGGGCAGGGCCCGTGTGGTCCGGGGGGAGGTCGCGGCTGCGCAGTTCCGCATACGCACGATGCGCAGCGTCGAGCGCCGACGGCTCGACCTCGGTCTCGGCTTGGTCGACACCACCCGCGGCTTCCAGGCGAGAGACGGCGGTGTACTCGTCGCGCCCGACGAGCCAGAAGAGGGTGGGCATCGGTGTCCCATCGTTCAGCAGTGGGCTGTTGCGCACGACCACGGGATCGCCGTTGGCACGGCGCACAACAACATCGAAGTCGCCCTGGGGAGCGCGTCCGAGTAGTTCGGTGACGCGATCGATGTCGGCCTGTGTGGCCATTGATCCGAACCGCGCTGTTAGAAGATCGCGATGGCGAGCAGAACGATGACGATGATGCCAGCAACGACGGGCAGTGCACGCTTCACGATGGTCGCACCCGCGGTCTCGATGAGGTTGATGGGTGCAACTTCGGGCGCGTCGATCTTGCGCACTGCAGGTTGACCGGTTTCGGCTGCGGGCTCGGGTGCAGGTGCGGCAACCGCAACGGCTGGTTCGGCGGCGATGAGGTTGTTCAGGTTTTCGGAGAACTGAGCGAGGAGTTTGTCGCTGACGTCGGCAAGCGCACCGCGCCCGAACTGTGCGACCTTGCCCGTGATCGAGAGATCGGTGTTGACGTTCACCTGTGTCGAGTTGGCATCGATGGCGGTGAGTTGTGCGGTGATGACGGCTGATGCGTTGCCCTTGCCACCCGTGTCACGGCCCTCACCCTTCAGGACGACTTTGTAATTCGTGTCGTCTTTTTCGACGAACGATGCCTGCCCCTTGAACTGCGCCTGGATGGGACCGACCTTCACTTTGACGGCGCCGCGGTACGTTTCACCCTCGATTTCCTGCAGTTGTGCGCCGGGGAGGCATGGTGCGATGCGCTCGACGTTGGTGAGGACGTTCCACGCTTCGGCGATGGCAACGGGGACGGTGAAGCTGTGGTTCAGGGGTTCCATGATTCGAGATCCTCGAGGGTGTCGATGTCTGCGGGGGTACCCGAGCAGGGTACTTGCTCGACCAGTTCGGGGCGACTGGAGATGAGGTGACGTGCGCCGAAGTCGCCCGTTTTTGGCAAATGTGGCCATGCTTCGCGGCGAATGAGGGCGGGAGTGCGTGTTGGCGAGCCCGAATACGTGGCGACCGCGATGATGGCGTGGGATTCGGCGACGGCACGCCATGTATCGGGCGTGACAAACGGCTGGTCGCCGAGACCCACGATGACGGCATCGGCACCGGCCGCCTCGGCTGCGCGGATGCCTGCCTGCAGTGACGTCGCTTGTCCCTCGCCCCACCGGGGGTTGGCAACGACGGTGACGTCTGAGGGGAGGGGGGCAAGGTCGACGGCACCCGTGACAACGAAGATTCGAGTGATGGGGGCACCGTCGGTGATCGCCCGTTGGACTGCAGAGATGGCGTGGTCGACGACCCTTGTGCCATGCAACGGTGAAAGAAGTTTGTGCTGTTTTCCCGTGAAGCGCGAGCCCGCACCGGCAGCGAGGATGAGGGCGGCGATCACGCTCCAAGCCTGCCCCGAAAGTGACGGGACCTCCACCTCGTCTCGGTAGTTTTGTACCGATGAAACGGGGGTTGGGGAGCCGCCGAGCCCGCAGGGTCGGCGTTGTCAGCACGATGCTTGCTTGCGCCTGTGCGCTCGGCTTCGGCGCGTCCCCGGTCCACGCGGGTCGAGGTGCGGTCATTGTTCCCCCGTCGGTCGTGCACACTTCGTGGCGCTCACCCGAAATGATGACGAAAGACGCCCAGCCACGCCACGACGTCCTGCGCGACCGCGCAGTCGAGGCGCTGGAGGCGTACGAGAATGCCATCGCGTCGAAGGACCCGCGTGCTGCCGACAGGTACCAGCGCGCTCTTGCGAGCGTGGTGTCGATTGTCGCCGCACGGACGTTCGTCTCGCGCAGTGAGATGCTCGAGGCCTGGCAGTCAACGTCAACCCGGCATCAGAAGGCGATTCTCGTCGGGCTCACCACTTTGGGTGTCGGCTACCTGTTCGGTTCCGACAACCCGAAGAAAGGTCTCGACTGTTCGGGTCTCGTCGCTTATGCGTGGGCGAAGTCGGGCGTGTCGTTGCTGCTGAAATCGGATCGCCAAATCGAACAAAGTCGCGAGGTGACGCGTGCCGAGGCGCGCGCGGGTGTGATCGTCGGGTATCCGGGTCACACGATGATTTATCTCGGTGTCGGTGACATCGTGTTGCACTCGGCGCGACCGAACCTGGGCGTGCGCGTGGGGCCGATCAACTGGCGCGAATCGCCGAACGTGAGGTTCGCCGACCCCGCACCAGAGAGCTGATGCGTCGTGGCGCGCAGGTGAGCCGCGGTCAGTTCGTGTGAATTGGGCCGCTCGAGTCGCGCAGTGACGGCGCGTTTCGACCGGTACGCCGCGCAATGATTTCGGCGCAGATGGAAATTGCGGTTTCCTCGGGTGTTCGGGCGCCGAGGTCGAGACCGATGGGTGACATGAGGCGGGCGAGATCGGCGGGGTTGCTGACGCCGGCTTCGGCCAGGCGTTCGAGGCGCTTGGCATGGGTCTTCCGCGATCCCATCACGCCGATGTAACCGACGCGCGTGGCAAGGGCACCCTGTACGGCGGGGACATCGAACTTGGCGTCGTGGGTGAGGATGCACACCGCGTCACGGGGTCCGAGATTCTTCCCCTCGGCGGTGAAGAGATCGCCGGGCCACGACACCACGACGTTGTCGGCCATGGGGAAGCGGCGTCGCGTAGCGAAGATCTCTCGCGCGTCGCACACCGTGACGCGGTAGCCGAGGATCTTTGCGACTCGCGCAAGAGCGGCGGTGAAGTCGACCGCACCGAAGATCCACATCTGGGGGGCGGGTGCGAAGCTTTCGACGAACACCTTGACGGTTGGCGCATCGACGAGGTCTTCCGGTGTGGTTTGCCCTTCGGGACCGTAGTGACGAATTCCCGTTGTGCCTGCTTCCAGTTCGCCGAGTGCATCGCGCACCACGATGCGGTCGAGTTCGGCGTTGCCGAGCGAACCGACGGGCGATTCGCCGGGGGCAACGACAAGAGTGCGTCCGGTGTGTGGCCCGTCGATGACGGTGGCAATGGCGATGGGTTCGTGCGAGCGAATGTGCGCGTCGAGAATGTCGAGCGCCGCCGCGCCGTTGTTGGTGTCGACCAGATTGTCGGCGGGCTGGATGAAGAGATGAATGGTGCCGCCACAGGTGAGCCCCACTGCGAAGGCCTCGTCGTCGGAGTACCCGAACGTCACAACGCGTGGTTGCGCCTCGCCCGCGAGGATGGCAAGAGCCTCGGACACGACGGCACCTTCGACGCAACCACCGCTGACGGAGCCGATGACCTGACCCGACGCCGAGACGGCCATCGCCGCACCGGGCTCGCGGGGTCCGGACCCTTCGATGTCGACGACGCGGGCGATGGCGAAGCGTTCTCCACTGCGGCGCCAGGCTGCGAACTCGGGGAGCAGATCGCGCAT
>CAZVPL010000033.1:0-18606 GCA_964629075.1 uncultured Bifidobacterium sp.
TGAAGTGCTCGTTCTGCGGCAAGTCGCAGAAGCAGGTGAAGAAGCTCATCGCCGGCCCCGGCGTGTACATCTGCGACGAGTGCATCGAACTCTGCAACGAAATCATCGAAGAGGAATTCGCCGACACCGGTGACGTCCGCTTCGAGGAACTTCCGACCCCCCACGAAATCCGCGCCTTCCTCGACGAGTACGTCGTCGGCCAGGAACAGGCGAAGAAGGTTCTGGCCGTCGCGGTGTTCAACCACTACCGCCGAATCCAGTACCAGCTCAACAAGGGCGCGACGCGGCGCGACGACGTTGAACTGCAAAAGAGCAACATCCTTCTGCTGGGACCCACGGGTTGCGGCAAAACCCACCTCGCCCAGACGCTTGCGCGGATGCTCAACGTGCCTTTCGCAATCGCCGACGCCACGGCCCTCACCGAGGCCGGGTACGTGGGAGAGGATGTCGAGAACATCCTCCTCAAGTTGCTGCAGGCCGCCGATTTCGACGTGAAGAAGGCCGAGACCGGCATCATCTACATCGACGAAATCGACAAGGTTGCGCGCAAGAGCGAGAACCCCTCGATCACGCGCGACGTGTCGGGCGAGGGTGTGCAGCAGGCGCTTCTCAAGATTCTCGAGGGCACGGTTGCATCCGTTCCGCCCCAGGGGGGCCGCAAGCACCCGCACCAAGAGTTCATCCAGATCGACACGACAAACGTGCTTTTCATCTGCGGTGGCGCGTTTGCAGGGCTCGACAGCATCATCGAATCACGCATCGGCCACAAGGGCATTGGCTTCAACGCCTCGGTGCGTTCGAAGGCCGAGAAAGACCCGGGCCAACTCTTTTCGCAGGTTCTTCCCGAAGACCTGTTGAAGTTCGGCATGATCCCCGAATTCGTCGGACGTTTGCCGATGGTCGGGGCAGTGCACAGTCTCGACCGCGACGCTCTGATGAACATCCTCACCGAGCCGAAGAACGCACTCATCAAGCAGTACGCGAAGTTCTTCGAGTTTGAAGATGTCGAACTCGAAGTCGACCCCGCGGCGCTCGGCTCGATTGCCGACCTTGCGCTGGAACGGGGAACCGGGGCCCGAGGTCTGCGGGCCATCCTCGAAGAGGTGCTTCTCAACACGATGTTCGACATTCCCGGCAAGGGAGACGTCGCGAAGGTCGTTGTCACCGAGCAGTCGGTGAAGGAGAAGGCTGCCCCGCTCGTCGTGATGCGCGGGACCTCGCGCTCGCCGCGCCAGCGTCGTGCGGCGTCGTAGTAGCGGAGTCACGTGAACTACGCCGAGGCGTTGGCGTACCTCGACGAGCACGCCAGCTACGAACGAATGGGTCGTGTCGACGAACCGTCGCTGCGCAACATCACCGCCCTCACGTCGATCATGGGCGAACCCCAGCGCGACTACAGGGTCGTCCATGTCACGGGGACGAACGGCAAGGGCTCGACGTCTCAGATCGTCACGAAACTCCTGATGGCACACGGTTTGCGCGTCGGCACCTATGCGAGCCCCCATCTCGAACGTATCAACGAGCGCATTCTCCTCGACGGCGTCCCCGTCGACGACGAAACCTTCGCCGAGAACATCGCCGCGGTCGCCGACGCCGAGGGCCTGGCGGGGGTTCGGCCCTCGTTCTTCGAAATTCTCACTGCGGCGGCCTTTCGCTGTTTTTCCGACGCGCCGGTCGACGTGGCGGTGGTCGAAGTGGGAATGCTGGGTCGCTGGGATGCCACGAACGTTGTCGAGTCCGACGTCGCCGTCATCACCAACATTGCGCTCGACCACACCGAGTACGCGGGCCCGACGGTTCTCGACATCGCGCGGGAGAAGGTCGGGATCGTAAAGAACGATTCCGTCGCGGTCATCGGCGACGTGACTCCCGAGCTCTCCGCATTCTTCGACACATCGGCACCTACTGCGTTCAGGCGAGGTGAACACTTCGACTGCATCGACAATCATCTGGCGCTCGGTGGTCGTGTGATCGAGGTGCGAACGACCTTCGACAGGTATGCCGACGTGTTTGTTCCCCTTCACGGACGTCACCAGGGCGACAACGCCAGCGTCGCGATTGCCGCCGTCGAGGCTTTCTTCGGTCACGGACTCGACAGAGACGTTCTCGACGAGGGCTTGTCACTCGTCTCGATGCCGGGACGCTTCGAGGTATTGCACCACCAGCCTCTTGTCATCATCGACGGAGCACACAACCCGGCAGGAGCCGACGTGTGTGCCGAAGTGTTCTTCGCCGACTTCGACCCCGTTGGTTCGCGGCGACTCGTCGTCGGCACCCTGCGCAGTCGTGATCCACTCGCACTTCTCTCCGCGCTTCGAGCCGACGAATTCGATCAAGTCATTTGTTGCACGGCTCCGAGTCCGCGAGGCCTTCCTGCCGAGTCGCTGGCGGAAGTCGCCCGCAACATGGGCTGCGACGATGTCGTTGTGCGTGAGTCGGTGGCCGAGGCGTGCAATCGTGCACTTTCCGACGCCGGATCCGACGACGCGATCCTGGTCACGGGTTCGCTCTACGTGGTGGGCGAGGCGAGAGGTCACCTTTTGCGGGTCTTGCCGTAGAATTCTCGGAATGTCGAATCGAACGCTCGTCCTCCTGAAGCCCGATGCCGTCGAACGCGGTCTGGTCGGCAACATCTTGTCCCGTTTCGAAAACAAGGGACTGAAGATCGTCGCCATGGAGTTGCGCAAGCTCGACTCCGCGATCCTCGCCCGCCACTACGAAGAGCACCAAGGCAAGGGTTTCTACAACGACCTCGTTGCGTTCATGTCCCGCAACCCCGTCGTTGCGTTGGTGGTCGAGGGTCCCGAAGACACGTGGGAGATCGTGCGCAACATGATGGGTGCCACCAACCCGCGCTCTGCCGCACCCGGCACCATTCGCGGCGACCTCGGCACGATCTTCACCGAGAACCTCGTTCACGGCAGCGACTCCGCCGATTCCGCGGCGCGAGAGATCAACATTTTCTTCCCGTCTCTGTAACGTCTCCTTCGACAGAGCCGGAACCCAGGAGGTCACCAGTTGGCTGGCGGAAACCCACTCGGACTCGGCCGCGACATCGCGATCGACCTCGGTACCGCGAACACGCTCGTGTACGTGCGCGGACAGGGCGTGGTTCTGAATGAACCGTCAATCGTCGCCGTCGACATGCGAGACGGCAAGCCCGTTGCGGTCGGTTGGGAAGCCAAGCGCATGCTCGGTCGCACGCCCTCGCACATCACGTCGGTTCGACCCCTGAAAGACGGAGTCATCGCCGACTTCGAGGTGTGCGAAAAGATGCTGCGCTATTTCATTCAGCAGGTGAACGCGAGCCGATGGAGCCGCCCCCGTATGGTGATTTGTGTTCCGTCCGGTATCACCGGGGTCGAGCAGCGTGCCGTGCAGGATGCGGCGGAATACGCCGGTGCTCGCAAGCCGGTGCACATCATCGAAGAGCCAATGGCGGCAGCCATCGGGGCAGGCATTGCCGTCCACGAACCCGCAGGCAACATGATCGTCGACATCGGTGGCGGAACCAGCGAGGTCGCCGTCATTTCACTGGGTGGCATCGTGGTGGCCCAGTCGGTACGCGTGGCGGGAGACGAGATCACGCAGGCGATCGGTGACTACGTCAAGAAGGAATTCGGTCTCGACATCGGCGAGAACACGTGCGAGGAAATCAAGATCCAAATGGGGTCCGCGTGGCGCCTCGAAGAAGAGTTCACGGCCGACATCGGCGGACGCGATTCACTGTCGGGCCTGCCGCGTCGCATCGAGCTCACCACCGAACACGTTCGCGAGGCAATCGAGGAACCGATTCAGGCGATCGTCGATGCAATCAAGTCGACCCTCGATCGAACGCCTCCCGAACTTGCCGCCGACATCATGGAGAACGGAATCGTCCTTTCCGGAGGTGGTGCGCTGCTGGCCGGTCTCACGCAGCGTGTGACCCACGAGACGGGTATGCGCGCCGTTGTTGCTCCCGACCCGCTGTACGCCGTCGTTCTTGGTTCCGGGCAGGCACTCGAGAACATCGAGGCAATGCGCGGATTGCTCACCCAAACGGGAATCGACTGAGGAGTAGTTCCTCTTCGTGCAATCCTTCACACGCCGACGGATGATCGTCGTGCTGCTGCTCACGTCGATCCTGTTGGTGACGCTCGACCTTCGTGACAGCGGTTTCGTCGGTGGTGTTCGGGATACTTTCGGCACGGTCTTTCGGCCGGTTGAACGCCTCACGAACGTCGTCACAAAGCCGGTGTCGAATGCGTGGCGGGGCGTGCTCGACTACGGCGAACTACGAAAGGAAAACCTCGCGCTGAAAGACCTGCTCGTGAAGCAGGAAGGAACGGCAATCGCCGCTGCCGCCAGCGTTCGTGAGGCCCAGGAACTACTGGCGCTGAATGGTTTGCCCACGTTGGCGGGTATCGACAGTGTCACGGCGCAGATCGTTGGTCAGTCTCCGTCGAACTTCTCCCAGACTTTCGAACTGAACCGAGGAAAGTCGAGCGGTATTCGCGTGGGGATGACGGTCACCAACGGCGCCGGTCTGGTTGGCAAGATCACCGATGCCACCCTCGAACGTTCGGTGGTGATGTTGGTGACCGACCCTGAGTACGTCATCGCAGTGAAAGTCGGCAACTGCCCGACTGTCGCCACCACGACCCCGCCCACGACCATTCCCGAAACAACGGCTCCGCCCACGACGCTTCCCGTCGACACCACGCCAAGCGAGGCGATCCCGGGAACCTCGATGCCGGGTGATGTGGCGGCGACAACGACGACGTCGACCACCACCACGGTGCCGCCAACCACCACGACCACCAGCACGACCACGACCACCAGCACCACCACGACAACGTTGCCGAAACCCACCACGACGACGATCAAGGGCTTCACACCGTTCGCCACCACTCTTCCGCCACGGCCCGGCGGTTCGGGCTCGCAGATCACCATCCCCGACTCGGGGGGATTGGTGCCCCGCGAGACGGGAGGTCTCGAAGGGCGCGGCATCGGGCGAACGCCGATCATCCGTTTCGTGCAGGCTTCGGAGCGCCTGGGTGCGTTGTGTGAAGGCGTTCCCGTTGTCACCGCGGGTGGCTCACAAAGCCTTGCGCCCCCGGACCTCGTCGTTGGAACCGTTGCTCGCGTCGTGAATCGGAAGGGGAGCGCGGGTCCGCTGCTCGAAGTCGACCTGGCGGCGAACCTGGAAAGTCTCAACTTCGTTCGCGTGTTGCTGTACCAACCGGCAACGGAGATTCCGCGATGAAGCGCTTCTTCGCAGTCATTGAATCCCCGGTGACCCGCACGTTCCTGCTCGGTCTCGTGGTACTGAGTTTCCAGACCACACTCTTCAACACATTGCGACCCTTCGGCGTCGTTTTGCAAATGATGCTCCTCTTCGCGTGTGTGAGTGGTGTCGTGGCGGGCAGCGAGACGGGTGCGGTTGCAGGTTTCATGTTCGGACTGATGTACGACATGGTGCTGACGGCACCGTTGGGTCTGTCGGCCGTCGTGTTCGGGTTCGCGGGCTACATGGCCGGTGGAGTCAATGCGTTCGTCCACGAGGCACGTTGGTGGATGAAAATCGTTGCGGTCGTTTTGTCCACCGGAGTGGCTGTTTTGTTGTACCCAGCAGCGAGTCTCGTCGTCGGCGTCGATGGTCTTCTCAGCTCGCGTGTGGCGACGGTTGCGCTTGCGTGCTGCGGTTTCAATGCGTTGTTGGCGGTTCCCGCGGCTCGCATCGCCAAGTGGGCACTGGTGAAACCGGTTCGCCAAGCGATCTGGGCAGAATAGGGGAATGCCGGCGACTACTTCGGGCAAGCGACTGGGCGTGCTCGGTGGCCTTGCGATCGTGCTCCTCGGCATCGTCTGTACGCGAACGTGGTTCCTGCAGGTGGTCGACGCCGAGGGTCTGGAAACACGAGTTGCGGAAGTGCGGTCGCGGACGGTCCAGCTTTTGCCCGAGCGGGGTCGAATCTTCGACGTTGATGGTCGGATCCTCGCCGACAACGAACGTGTCCTCATCGCCACCATCGATCGTGCGGTGATTCGCAAGGATGCCGAGAGGGTCGAGCTCTTCTTGCGCTTGTCGGGGGCCCTTCAGACTCCGGTCACGGAACTCGAGCGGCGGTATCAGAGCAAGTTGTACGACCCGTTGCAACCGTTGCCGCTGAAAGAAGGCATCTCGGAACAGACCGCGCTCTTCCTTCGCGAGCGGTCCGAGGACTACCCGGGTGTCGACATCGAAGAGGGTTGGCGTCGGGAATATCCATACGCCCCGATCGGAGCCCATGTCGTTGGCTTCATGGGTGCAATCCTCGAACGACAATTGCCGTACTACAAGTCGTTGAAGTATTCGCCGAACGAGCGCGTTGGCCAGTATGGAGTCGAACAAACCTATGAAAGTGTTCTGCGTGGCAAACCCGGTTACGTGCGCTACGAGGTGAACGCCCTCGGGCAGATCATCAGGGAAATCGAGCGAGTCGAGCCGGTGCCCGGCAACGACGTTCAGTTGTCGATCGACCTCGACTACCAGCAGTTCGCCGAGCAGGCCCTCGAAACCATGCTGAGCCTCCGTCGTCAAGCCGATGCCGGCACGGTGAAACTGGAAAACGGTGACCCCGACCCGCAGTATTCGGAAGTCAACTTCTACAAGGCCCCGGCCGGGTCGGCGCTGTTGATGAACTACGACACCGGCGAAATCGTCGCGATGGCGAGTTATCCGAATTTCGACAACCGATGGTTCAACGCCGGAATCTCGTCGACGAAATTCAAGAGCCTCTTCCCCGAAACCAAGGACCCCGACCAGGCCATCATCGTGAACCGCGCCGTCAGCGGTCGGTACAGCCTGGGGTCGACGTTCAAGCCTTTTACGGCATTCGCTGCGCTCGACTCCGGACAGATTCCCGACCCGATCAAGTTCAAGTACCGCGACGAGGGAATCTACAAACTCGAGTCCATTCCGAACGGGCGCTGTCAAGAGGGCGTGAAGTGCGTGTTCAGAAACGCCTTCTGCTCGGCGACGAACACCCCGTGCCGCTACGGCCCGGTCACGGTCGAAGATGCCCTCGCAGTTTCGTCCGACACCTTTTTCTACAAGATCGGCGAGCAGATCCTCACCCAACGCGGATACCGGCCGATTCTCGAAGAAGAAGTACGCAAATTCGGGTTCGGCGCGCCGACCGGCATCGATCTTCCCTTCGAATACGGCGGGGCCCTGCCCAGCAAAGAGCTGAAGCAGTCGCTCGCCGAGGCCGGCGCGATTCCAAAGGACGAGGGCCGTGCGTATTACGTCGGTGACAACGTGCAGTTTGCAATCGGCCAGGGTCTTCTTGCGGCGACACCGTTGCAGCTGGGTGTCTCGTATTCGGTTCTTGCGAACAATGGGCGGGTGGTCACGCCCCATGTCGCGAATCGCATCCTCGAGTCGGGAACGCCCGACGGTGATGCGGGATTCGCCGATCTGTCGAAGGCAACTGTGCTCGACGACCGGACGCGTGGCGAGGTGGTTCGCACGGTCGAGATGCCCCCCGAGGTTCACGACCCGATTGTTCGTGGACTCACGCGTGTTGTGAACGGGCCGGGCGTCGATTGGGACTTCTACCACAAGGCAACCGGCGAGTTTCTTTTCAAGAACTACCCGAAGAAGCTGTTGCCCATCGCCGGCAAGACGGGAACCGCGCAGGGTTTCAAGAACCTTCCGTGGAACGACTCCTCGGCCTTCGCCGCGTTCAGTCTCGACCCGACGCGGCCCTTCACGGCCGTCGCCTATCTCGAGAAGTCCGGCTACGGGTCGCAGGGGGCCGCACCCGTCGTGAAGTGCCTTTTCTCCGCCCTCGCCGGAGTGGTCGACCCCCAGGAAGTCATTCCCAGCAATCCGCTCGACATCAACAGCACCGCTGTCGCGCGCTCGCAGCGCCTCGTGAGTCCGCTTTGCCTGTCTGGTTTCGGCGGCGGGGTGCGTGACTGATGGCGGTACTCGAAGCGGTGAGGCGCAAGCAGCCCTCTCTCGGGATGGGCAACATCCGGCGCAGCATGGCCGACCCGAGCCGCAACATCGATTGGCTGTTGGTTTTTGCGGTTGCCGCGCTGTCGACGATCGGGGCCTTTGCCGTCTATTCCACGACGAGGCCGCGCCTTCTCGCGCGGGGTGTCGACCCGTACTACCTCTTGCAACGCCAAATCATCTACATCATCGCGGCGGCACTCGTGATGGTCGTGCTCATGGCGCTCGACTACGAGTGGTTGAGGGGGAGGGCGGAGTTCTTCTACGGAGCTTCATTGGTTGCGCTGATGCTCGTCCTCGTGGCCGGAGCGGTGCGCGGTGGTGCACGTTTGTCTTTCGACCTCGGCATCGTGTCGCTGCAGCCCGCGGAGTTCACGAAGTTCTCTCTGCTCTTGCTACTGGCGGGCTATCTCTCCGAAGAGGAAAACGATCAATTGCCGTACCACCGTTTCGTGACGACCTTGGTGATCGTCGGAGCGTCGGTTGGTCTCATTCTTCTCCAGCCCGACCTCGGATCCGCAACGGTCCTCATTGCCTGCACCATGGGTCTGCTGCTCGTCGCGGGTAGCAAGGTCAGGTACATCGTCTCGATCACGTCGCTCGCCGTGTTGTCGGCAGCCGTTGCCGTGTGGAGCGGACTCGTGCGCAGCTACCAATTTCGCCGCATCGAAGCCTTCCTCAACCAGAACTCCACGGAATCCGCGTTGAAAGACGTGGTCTTGCAGGTTCGTTTTGCCAAACGTGCGGTCGCGACGGGCGGCATCACGGGAAAGGGCTACCTCAACGGACCACTGACAAACGGTGCATTCATCCCGGTGCAGTCCACCGACTTCATCTTCTCGGCAATCGCCGAACAGTTCGGCCTCATCGGGGCCGCGGTCACCGTTGGTCTCTTCACTCTGCTGCTGTGGCGCATTTGGCGCGTTGCCCGGTTGTCCCGAACCAGGCTGGGTCAGTTCATCGCCCTCGGAGCGTTCAGCATGATCCTTTGGCAAACCTTCCAGAACATCGGGATGACGCTCGGAATCATGCCCGTGTCGGGTTTGCCGCTGCCGTTCGTCTCCTACGGCGGGTCGCACATGGTGGCCTTTGCCGCCATTGTCGGCCTGGTCCAAAGCGTCCACATGCGACGCCTCCGCTGATCCGACCACCACGGGTTCGTATCCCCGAGAGATCCCGAGAACGCTCGGATCGAGCCGATAGCCTGACATCAAGCGACTTCGGGTCGCACAGGATCGAGACATCATGAACCAACCTTCCGAGGGCGCGAATCAGTCCGCCAGCCCCGGGCCGAACAAGAAACGGCGCCGTGGGTCGCGCGGTGGGCGCAACCGCAACAAAAACACCCAGAACCGTCCCGCCGGCGCCGAACAGTCCGGCGCCGCCCAGCCGGCCGAGGCCTCGGCTGCCGGCGCGCCGCCGGCTCGCCGACCTCAGATCGGCGACACCCGTCCTGCTCCATCGCGTCCCGCTCCGGCACCCTCCGAGGCCGCAGCGCAGGGTCAACAGCAGCAGGGTCAACAGCAGCAGGGTCAACAGCAAAGGTCTGGCGGGGGAAAGCGCCGTCGTGGCGGCCGTGGTCGCAGCCGTAGCGGTGCGGGGCAGCAGGGCGGCCAGGGTGCCGGACGCCAGCGCCAAAGTCAGTCGGCAATCGATGCCGAGATCGTCGAGCGCCGTCGGGGTCGTACGCGTGATGGCCGGCCTGTCGGGCGTTACCTCATGTGCGTGCAGGTGCGCGAAGGTCTCACGCAGGTGGCCGTCCTCGAGGGGCGCAAGCTCATCGAGCACTACGTCAGCCGGCCCGCCGACGACATTTCCCAGATTCACGGCAACATCTACCTCGGACGGGTCCAAAACGTGCTGCCCGGCATGGAGGCGGCATTCGTCGACATTGCGACGCCGAAGAACGCCGTGCTCTATCGCGGCGACGTGCAGTACGACGCCGAGGACATCGTCGAAAAGTCCACCGATCGACGCATCGAAGACATTTTGAAGGCTCGACAGCTCATCTTGTGCCAGGTGACGAAGAACCCGATCGGTGCGAAGGGTGCGCGCCTGACGCAGGAAGTTTCGCTGCCCGGTCGATTCGTCGTTCTGATCCCCAACTCGAAAACGTACGGCATCTCGAAGCGTCTTCCCGACGACGAACGTCGTCGTCTGCGCTCGGTGCTCGACAGGGTGAAGCCCGCCGAGCACGGCCTCATCGTTCGTACGGCGGCCGAGCACGCCACCGAACACGAACTGCGGGCCGACATGGCGCGTCTTCTCGATGAGTGGTCACGCATCGAAGAGGCCGCAAAGAAGGCAAACGGCCCCAAACTGCTGTACCGCGAACCCAGTCTCGCCGTACGCGTGATCCGCGAAGAGTTCAATGCCGAATACCGCGGTGTCGTCATCGACGACCCGCAGCTGTACGAAGACGTGAAGGGCTACGTCGGCGACTTCAACCCCGAACTTGCAGATCGTGTCGAGTTGTATGCGGCGAACGCCTCAACAAGTGGGGAAGATTCCGACGACAGCGACGGCGCGGCGACTCCGGGTTTGCCGATCTTCGAGCACTACCACGTGCACGAACAGATCCACAAAGCACTCGACCGCAAGGTGTGGTTGCCTTCCGGCGGTTCGCTCATCATCGAACATACCGAGGCCCTGACCGTCATCGACGTGAACACCGGGAAGAACGTGGGCAAGTCGAACCTCGAAGAAACCGTCTTCCACAACAACCTCGAAGCAGCCGAGGAAATCGCCCTGCAGCTGCGACTGCGAGACATCGGTGGCATCATCGTCATCGACTTCATCGACATGGAAGTGAAGGAGAATCGGCGCAAGGTTGTCGACGCTTTCCGTGCCGCCCTGGCTCGCGACAAGACCCGTACGCAGGTTCTCGAGGTCTCGGATCTCGGTCTGGTCGAGATGACCCGTAAGCGCATCGGCGAGGGGCTCCTCACCAGTTTCGCGGGCCAGTGCCCCGACTGCGAGGGCCGTGGAATCAAGATCGATCACAGCCTCATCGGCTAGATCCGCCCGCGCGACGGGTTGGGGTCTCAGAAGGTGCCTTGTAGGCTTGGAAACCGCTATGTACGCAGTCATCGCCTCCGGTGGTAAGCAGGAAAAAGTCGCCCAAGGCGAGACCGTGAAGGTCGAGCTCCTCGGCGTCGACAACGGCACCGAAGTGAAGTTCACTCCGGTTCTCGTCGTCGACGGCAACGACGTCCTCTCCACGCCCGACCAGTTGAAGAACGCGTCGGTCGTCGGCCGCGTCATCGCCACGGCCAAGGGGCCGAAGATCGACGGCTTCACCTACAAGCGCCGCACCAACCAGCGTCGTCGCTACGGTCACCGTCAGCAGTACTCCGTCGTCGAAATCACTTCCATCGCGAAAGGCTGAGCCATGTCAAAGACCAAAGGTGGCGGCTCCACACGTAACGGCCGCGATTCAAATGCGCAGCGTCTCGGCGTCAAGGCCTTCGACGGCACCCAAATCAACGCCGGTGCAATTCTTGTGCGTCAGCGTGGAACCCGCGTTCACCCGGGCAAGAACGTCGGTATCGGCAAGGACGACACCTTGTTCGCCCTCGTCGGTGGAAGCGTGAAGTTCGGCGAGCGTCGCGGCCGCAAGGTTGTCGACGTCGTTCCTTCCGCCAACTGACCAGCCTCAGCGGAAGTCGATGCCGACCGGAAGGTCGGATTCCTTCCAATCGAGAAGAGTCACCGCCTGTTGAAAGGCGAACCTGTCGGTCATTCCTCCGACGTACTCGACGACCACCCGCGTCAGTTCGGGTGACTTGGCATTCGCCGACATGTTCCGTGCAGCGGGGCACGCGGAGGGATGCGCCGCATAGTGCTCGACCAAGGCCTGAAGGACGCGGATGACCGAGGCCGCCTGCGCCTGTGATTCGGGTCGGAGGTAGACGGCCTCGTAGTTGAACTGCCGGAATGCACCGAGTGCCTCGGCCATGTCGAGAGTCATGGCAACGCGGCCCGTCTGACGCGTGGCGTCGAGCATGCCGGCGATGAACGCCGAGATCTGCTTCGCCCTCGAAGTACCACAGCGTTCGCGAACGACCGCGGGTAGGTCGTTTGCTTGAACCACCCGGGCATCAACGGCGTCTTCGAAGTCGTGGCAGACATAGGCAATGCGGTCGGCCCACGACACGACCTCGCCCTCGGGTGTCATCGGCGCAGGTCGCGACCACGAGTGGTTGCGGATGCCATCGAGAGTTTCGCGGCAGAGGTTGAGAGATGCGAGCGTCACGTCGGCGCCCCACTGGGCATGGTCGTACCCGCCGTCGACGAAGGGGCTGAGCGCGTCTTCGCTGGCGTGGCCGCCCGGGCCGTGACCGCAGTCGTGCCCAAGTGCGATGGCTTCCGTGAGTGCAACGTTGAGACCGAGCGCACGCGCGATGGCCGTGGCGACCTGGGCAACTTCGAGCGCGTGGGTGAGACGCGTGCGCTGGTGGTCGTCGGGAAAGACAAAGACCTGTGTCTTGCCGGCGAGTCGGCGGAACGCCGCGGCATGGAGAATGCGATCGCGGTCGCGTTCGAAACACGTGCGGAACGGATCGGGTTCCTCGGGGAGGCTGCGTGTTCCGGCGCCGATGGACCGCGTGGCGTTCGGCGCGAGCAGGTTGTTTTCGTGGTCCTCGCGCTCGTCTCGCGAGACGAGTCTGTGCGCGCCGGTGGTGGCGTGCGAGTCGGAGTGCGCGAAGCGCACGTTGGAAGGGGAATGGGAGAGCGCATGGCCCGCCATCGTGGATGCCCACACGTCGGCACGGCTCGTTGAGTCGGATGGGTTCGTGGAGTCGGATGGTGTCGTTGAACCGCTCACAAAAGAGACGATAGGTGACAGGTGTGCGCCATTAGCCTGATCCACGCCATGAGTGCCTTTGTCGACGAAAGCCAACTGAACGTGCGCGCCGGCGACGGCGGAGCCGGCTGCGTCAGCTTCCGCCGCGAAGGACCCGTCGCATTCGGGGGACCCAACGGCGGCGATGGCGGCAACGGTGGCGACGTGTGGCTGGTTGCCGACCACAACGTTGCATCACTTCTCGCATTTCGTGACCACCCTCACCGTCGCGCCGACGACGGCGTGAACGGAATGGGCAAAGACCTGCACGGCCGTTCGGGCCGCAACCTCGAAGTCAGGGTCCCCGAGGGAACCGTCGTGCGAGACCTCTACACCGGCGAGGTGTTGGCTGACCTCGTCGCCCATGGCGACCGTTGGCTGGCCGTCGAGGGCGGCCGCGGTGGGCGCGGCAACGCCCGATTCCTGTCGAACCGACGACGGGCTCCCAAGTTCGCCGAGCAGGGTGAGTACGGAGCCGAACGATGGTTGAAGCTCGAGCTGAAGTTGATGGCCGATGTCGCTCTCGTCGGATTCCCGAACGCCGGCAAGAGCACGTTCATCAGTTCGATCTCGGCGGCGAAACCGAAGATCGCCAACTATCCGTTCACGACGCTCGAACCACATCTCGGTGTCGTGCGCGTCGACGAATCGACCGAGTTCGTCGTTGCCGACATCCCCGGCATCATCGAAGGCGCCAGCGAGGGGAGGGGTCTCGGCCACCAATTTCTGCGACACATCGAGCGCGCGCGAGCGCTGTGCATCCTGGTCGACTTGGCGCCCATGGACGGCATGTCACCCGAAGAACAAGAGACGATTCTGCTGCGTGAGCTCGAAGCATACGATCCCGCCCTCGTCACGCGGCCGCGCATCACGGTTGGCAGCAAGATCGACGTTGCCGACCCCGCCGTGCTTGCGGGTTGGGCCGGACTCACCATGTCGGCGGTCACGCGACAAGGCGTGCGCACGGTCGTCGGCAAGCTCGCCCAGATCGTGGCCGAGGCGCGGCAGGCCATTCCTCCGCGCGAGGCCACCGTCATCCTCCGGCCCGAACCCGAGGGCACGTATGTCGAACGCGTCGGCGACAACGAGTTCCGCGTCCACGGCAGAAACGCCACGCGCTCGGTCGCGTTGAACGACATCACGTCACCCGAAGCGCTCAACTACATCGACGAACGACTGAAGAAGATGGGCGTGGGGCGTTTGTTGTCGCGCGCGGGCGCGCAAGACGGCGACGTCGTCTGGATCGGCGACTTCTCTTTCGAATACACGGCGGAGGTCTGACATGCGCGTCGTTGCGAAGGTCGGAACCAGTTCGGTCACGCATCCCGACGGCACGTTGAACGATGCCATGTTCACGGCGCTTGCGGCGCAAATCGCCACGCTCCGCGAATCGGGCCACGAGGTCCTTCTCGTCACCAGTGGGGCAGTCGCCGCGGGCGTGGCAGCCACGGGAATGGCGCAGCGACCCAGCGATGTCGGCACGTTGCAGGCGCTTGCCGCCATCGGCCAAAGCCGACTGATGGAGCGGTACAACGCGGTGTTTGCACCTCATGGTCTCGTCACGGCGCAGGTGTTGCTTGTTCCCCACGACTTCGGCGATCGCCAGCAGTACCTGCATGCCCGTCAGACGATGCTGCGGCTGCTCGAACTGGGTGTCGTGCCCATCATCAACGAGAACGACGCAATCGCCAACGACGAAATTCGATTCGGTGACAACGATCGCATCGCCGCACTGGTGGCGCACAGCATTGCCGCCGACGTCCTGGTGTTGCTCACCGACCAAGAGGGCCTCTACACCAAGGACCCGCGATCAAATCCCGATGCCACGCTCGTCTCGACCGTGACACCCGACGACGACCTGCTCAGTGTCGCCGCCGGCAGCGCCGGAACCGCGCGTGGCAGTGGGGGGATGGCGTCGAAATTGTCTGCCGCTCGCATCGCATCGTGGTCGGGCATCCGCACCGTCATCGCTCGAGCCTCGCGAGACCGCGTGCTTGTCGACGCTGTCGATCCGGCGGTTGCGGTGGGGACGACGTTCCTCGGGCGGGATCGTCAGCTTTCGGCCCGACGCCTGTGGATCGCATTTGCTGCACAAGCCGACGCGAGGGTCATCATCGATGCGGGTGCCGTCTCTGCGATCGAATCGCGGGGTACCTCGCTTCTGTCACCGGGTGTCTCCGATCTCGAGGGTTCGTTTGCGTCAGGCGACGTGATCGACATCGTCGATGCCGCGGGGCAATTGGTTGCCCGAGGCGCCGCAGCGATGACGAGCACCGACTTGGCCCTCATTCGAGGGAGACGCGCATCCGACCTTGGTGATGGAGTCTCCTCGCTCGTCGTTCATCGCGACGAGATGGTTGTGCTCAGCGCGTTGCGCTGACACCCCGCAGGCGCTCGACCACCCGCTTCGTTTCGGGCACGTTCAGAACCCTGAGAAGTACCAGGTAGACGCCGGCGCCCACACCAAAACTTGCCGCGGTACGACTCAGCGCGCCAACTCCGGACGTGGCGCCGATGGCCCGCCCGATGGCCCATGCCGCGAATCCCGCACACAACGCCGACATCAACATCGGCGCGAGGGAACGCAGCAACGCAAGTGATGCGAACTCGGGATAGCGACGCTCGACAACGACGAGCGCCACGACCGCGCTGATGACGTAGGCCATGCCGAACGCGAGACCGAGGCCGAGAACGCCGTGACGGTCGACCAAGACGATTGCCAACACGACGTTCAGTGCGTTCTCGAAGCAGTTGATGAAGAACGGCGTGCGGGTGTCTTCGTGGGCGTAGAAACCGCGCAGCACGAAGAGGTAGACGGAAAATCCGGCGAGACCGACGGCAAAGCCCATGAGTGCGCGCGAGGTGTTCAGCGCCGCGGCGGCCGTGAAGTTGCCGTGTTCGAGCAGGGCACCAACCATTGGTCGTGCGGTGACGAAGAAGAGTGCGGAGAAGGGGAGCGTGAGCAGAGCAATGAGGCGAACGCCAAGCGAGAGCCGTCCCACGAAAGCCTCGCGATCGGCCGCGGCAGCCGCACGGGTGAGTTCCGGTGCGAAGGTTGTCGCGATGGAGACGGCGAGAAGTGCGTGCGGAAGCTGAAAGAACGTGAAGGCCTTCGTGTAGGCGTCGGGGTCGCCGCTGCCGGGTTCGGCGAGGTTGCGAACAACGACGAGCGCAACCTGGTTCGTGAGCACGTAGCCGAATGTCCAGAGCGACAGACGTGCGAGGCGTCGTACGGCCGGGTGACGAAAATCGGGACGCAGGCCGAACGACAGGCCCGCGCGGCGGGCAACGAACACCACGATGAGCGCGCTGACGCCGATGCCGATGGTTGCCCCGGAACCGAGAAGCCAACGAACGGTGGCGTTCCCCGCGACGGTGTCGAGAGACGGTTCGCCATCGATGGACAGCGGGATGAGCGCAAGAAGCGAAATGATGATGAAGTTCGAGGCGACGGGGGCCCACGCAGCGGCGACGAACTTGCGACGGGCATTCAGGGCGGCCGAGGCAAGCGCGGTGAGGCCGTAGAAGAAGATCTGAACGAGAAAGACCCGCGCCAGCATCGTGCCGACATCGCGGTACTGGGTTGAGTCGACCGTGTCGGCGGGATTCAACGAGAACAAACGGAAGATGAGCGGAGCACATGCGACGGCAACAGCGGTGAGCGCGGCGAGCGCGATGAGCGCCGTCGAGACAACGGCTCGTTCGGCGTCATCGTCATCGTCGAGAAAGAGCCGGGTGAACACGGGCACCAGTGCTGCCGAAAACACTCCACCGATGAGGAGTTCGTAGAGCGAGTTCGGGGAGTTGTTGGCACCGTCGTAGGCGTCGGCCACGGCGGTCTGGCCGATGATGATGCCGAAGACGACGATTCGGACGAGGCCAGTGACGCGGGACACTGCGGTTCCAGCAGCAACGGCGACGTTGGTGCGCAGAAGATCTTGCGGCCCGTCCATTGGTCACCTCAGCGTACTGAAAGGTAGGGTGCAGGCATGGGGAACCGCTTCGATTCAGTGCAGGCTGTGCGTGATGGCCTGAAGAAGGTCAATTATCTCGCAGACGAAGGAATCGCAAGCGTTGCGTTCCTTGCCGATCGCCTCGGCAAGCCCGTTCTCGTCGAAGGGCCCGCCGGTACGGGCAAGACGCAGTTGGCAAAGAGCATCGCCGACCTCATCGGTGCGCGCCTCATTCGCCTGCAGTGCTACGAGGGTCTGGACGAGTCGAAAGCCCTCTACGAATGGAACTACAAGAAGCAGCTGTTGCGCATCCAGGCCGACAAGAACAGCGACTCGTGGTCCGAAGTTCACGACGACATTTTCAGCGAGGAATTCCTCCTCACCCGTCCGCTGCTCGAGGCAATCCGCGCCGACGATCCGGTGGTGCTGCTGATCGACGAAGTCGACCGTGTCGAAGTTGAAACCGAGGCGTTGTTGCTCGAAATCCTTTCCGAGTACCAGGTGTCCATTCCCGAGCTGGGAACAATCACCGCCAAGCAGATTCCGTTGGTGTTCCTTACTTCGAACAACACCCGCGAGCTGTCCGAAGCGTTGAAGCGCAGGTGTCTCTATCTGCATGTCGACTACCCCGACATGGATCGGGAAAAAGAGATCGTCCTCGCCAAGGTCGATGGCATCACCGAGCATCTCGCCGACCAGATCGCCCGCATCGTGCGCAGCATCCGTCAGCTCGATCTGAAGAAGGCGCCGTCGGTCAGCGAGACCATCGACTGGGCGCGCACCCTCATGTTGCTCGGCATCGAGCACATCGACGCCGAGCAGGCCAAGGAGACCCTCCACATCCTGCTGAAGTACCAAACAGACATCGCCAAGGCGGCGAAGGAACTGTCGTCCGACAAGTAACCGGAGCCCATCGATGCTCGACCTGATGTCCGGCTTCGTCGCCGAACTGCGCAACGCCGGTCTTCCGGTCAGTCTCACGGAGAATCTCGACGCCATGGAGGCGATCAAGCAGATTCCCCTCGAAGACCGTGAAGCCTTCAAGTGGGCGCTCGGCGCGACCCTGGTGAAGAACGCCGCACACTGGCGCGCCTTCGAGACCGTCTTCGAGGTGTACTTCAGTCTTCGCGGACCCGAGTACGCCCTGAAGGACGACGAGGACGCGGGCGACTTCTGGCGCGAAATGCAAGACCAAATGCGCCAGGGCGAGGGCAAGGGTGGGGCAGGGGCGATGGACTCCCTCACTCAGGAAGAACTCATGAGCCTTCTCATGCGTGCGTTGATGGATGGCGACCAGGCAATGATGCGCGCACTCGCCAAGCAGGCCGTTCAGCGGTTCGCCGGAATGGAGCCCGGGCGGCCGGTCGGTGGCACGTACTACCTGTATCGCACTCTGCGAAATCTCGACCTCGACAACATGATGAGCAAGATCGACCAGGCAAAAGCCGACGACGGTCAGATGCCCCAAACCGATCTCGAACGTCGTCTCGAAAACGACGAAATGCAACACCGCATCGAACAGTTCAAGCAGGAAATCGAAGCAGAGATCCGCCGTCGGCTCGTGGCCGACCGCGGTGCCGAGGCGATGGCAAAGACCCTGCGCAAGCCGCTGCCCGAAGACGTCGAGTTCATGCACGCCAGCCGCGACGAAATGCAGAACCTGAAAAAGGCGCTCTACCCATTGACGCGCAAACTTGCCGCTCGTCTTGCCCGCAAGCGCCGTCACGGACGCAAGGGGCCCCTCGACTTCCGCAACACCGTTCGCCATTCACTGAACTACGGCGGCGTTCCGGCCGAACCGACGTTCAAGTATCCGCGACCGC
>CAZVPL010000034.1:0-4596 GCA_964629075.1 uncultured Bifidobacterium sp.
TCCCGCAACAATGCAGTCCCTCAACAATTCAATGGTCGGGCTGGCGGGATTTGAACCCACGACCTCTTGTCCCCCAGACAAGCGCGCTAACCAAGCTGCGCCACAGCCCGTACGCCGGAAAGGCTACCTGAAGAGTTCGACAACCCTCCACGAAAGATAGAGAACGAGTGCTGTCAAGAGAAGCTTGAAATGCCACGGAGCCTTTTCGTCTCCTGTTTCCTCTTCGCCTTTGGCAAGCGCCTTCAGGTCGAGGTTCTTCGCGGTGATGCGACCGTGGGCATCGGGCAGATCGGCAACCTTGCCGCATTTTGGGCAGCGACCGTCATCGGTCATCGAGCTGGGTGCGAAATACTTCGCGCACTCCTCGCACCAGGGCATGACTACTCGGCCCTCCGCCTCACGCGAAGTTTGATGGGGGTCGACCCGAACTTGAAGGCCTCGCGAATCGAGCGTTCGAGATAGCGAAGATACGACGGCGGAAGTTCACGGTTGACGAACAAGGTAAAGGTGGGAGGATCTGCCGCGCCCTGCAATGCGTAAAGAACTCGAGCCCCAGCAGCTGCGGGCTGCTTTTGTTGGGCCTCGGCGAGCACGCGGTTGACGTCGCGGGTCGGCACCCGGCGCTGATACTGCTCGATTGAGTCGGTGAGAATCGGCAGGAGTCGGTGCACACCCATTCCCGACAAAGCCGAAACGCGTAGCACCGGCGCATCCCCGATGAAGTACAGCTTGCGGGCCATCTCGGTGGTCATCTCTTCACGCGCTTCGGTGTCGAGCAGATCCCACTTATTGAGAATCACGATGAGCGGACTGCCAGCGGCATCGATGCGTTCGGCTAGACGTTGGTCTTGACTGCTCACGCCCTGGGTCGAGTCGATCACGAGAAGCGCCACGTCGGCCTCGTCGACTGCGCGAAGCGCGCGAACGAGCGAGTAGTACTCGGCGGAGTCGTCGATCTTCGCCCGACGCCGCATACCGGCGGTGTCGACGAGAACAATGCGACCATCCTCGGTCTCGATGAGGGTGTCGATCGCATCGCGGGTGGTTCCCGCCATGTCGTGCACGACGCTTCGTTCTTCCCCACAGAGCCGGTTGAAGAGCGTGCTCTTCCCCACATTCGGCCGTCCCACGATTGCCACGCGAGGGACGCCTTCGAGGTCGGCGTCGATGGCCGGCAATTCTTCGGCATCGTCGTCGCGTTCGATCTCGTCCTCGGCAACGATGCCCAGCTCGTCGACGACCACGTCGAGGAGGTCGCCCGCCCGGCGCCCATGAAGTGCAGAGACCGGATACGGCTCGCCGAGGCCGAGGGAGAGGAAGCTCCACCGATCGGTTTCGCGGCGGTCGTTGTCGGCCTTGTTCGCGACAACCATGACGGGTCGACCCGTGCGGCGCAGCCAGCCCGCGATTCGCTCGTCGTCGTCGGTGGCGCCGACTGACGCATCGACGACGAACAGCACCAGGTCGGCCGATTTCACCGCCTGTTCAACCTGACGAGACACCTTTTCGTCGAGCTCGGAGCCGCCGGGCATCCAGCCGCCGGTATCGGTGACAACGAACTCGCGCCCCAGCCAATTGGCGTCGTGAGTTTTGCGATCGCGCGTGATTCCCGGTCGGTCTTCGACGATGGCGACCTGTCCACCGACGAATCGGTTGAACAGGGTGCTCTTACCGACATTCGGTCGGCCGACGATGACGACGTGGGGTTTCATAGCGAACGATCGAGGATACGGCGCAACGACGCACCATCGGTGGGAACCACGGTGACATTCGGCGGTAAGTCCGCAAGCGTCGTGCCGTCGAGGAACCGGTTCTCCGACAAACACACGTCGGGCAGGAGAAACTGTTCAATCTCAGGGTGTTCGGATATCTCGCGCGCAATGTCGGCCCCCACCATCAATCCGGCCACAGCGGTGTTGCCGCCGAAGAATTCGTTTCGGACCGCAATCACGGTGACGTTGCGACCGGAGACAAGCGACGAGAGGACCGGTGCTGCGTATTCACCCGTCAACACGCCAACCTTGCCCTCGCCCCGCGGCGCACGTCGGTCGGAAAGCTGCACACGCGCGGGTCGCAGTCCGGTGTCTCCCGCCGGATTCGCCGGCGTTCGTTCGCTGCGGTAGCCGCCGGGCATCGCGCCGTCGACCGACGCGAAAAAGCCCGAGGTCGCATCGGCAACGACCCGACGGCGACCTTCGAATTCCTCGACGAAGCTCGCCACGATGCCGACACCGTCCTCGTACATCGGAAAGTCGCCGTATTCCGTGACGGACGGCATGTCGCGACCAGCCAACAGGTACAACTCGTCCGATGCCCAGAACATCGAGTGGCCCACCACTTGTCGGGCGATGTCGCGCCACTTGTCGACCAGGTCAACGGTTGCGCGCGCCTCGTCGACGGTGTGAATCCGCAAATGCGCTTCCGGATTGAACCTGCTGAGACCAAGCGGCACGACGGCCACCGCATCGAGCTCCGGATATTCATCGAGCACACGCGCCATGGTTCGCTCGAGCACGACGCCGTCGTTCAGCCCGGGACACAGAACCACTTGGCCGCGCACCTTCGTTCCGTTGTCGAGCAGTGCCCGGAGCCACCGAAGGCTCATCGCCCCGCGTTCGTTGCGCAACATCTCGGCCCGACCCCACGGGTCGGTGTCGTGGATGCTGACGTGAAGGGGAGAAAGGGCCTGGTCGACGACCCGCTCGAGGTCCATCTCCGTGAATCGAGTGAGCGTCGTGAAGTTGCCGAACAAGAAGCTCAGTCGGTAGTCGTCGTCCTTCAGGTAGAGACTCCTGCGGAGACCCTTCGGCAATTGGTAGATGAAACAGAACGAGCAGTGGTTGTCGCACGTCTGCACGCGGTCGAACACGGCACTCGCGATCGAGACCCCGAGCGGCTCCCCCGCCATCTTTTCGACTTCGACGTCGATCTGCATGCCGCCGCGGTCCACTCGCAACGTGACGAACGACTCGTCGACCTGATGGTGCCATTCGATGATGTCGCGAATCGGGCGGTCATTGACCATGACGACCACATCGCCCTCGCGAACTCCGGAATCGGCGGCGGGTGAACCAGGCACCACCTCTGTGATTCGGGCGCTGAGATCTACCGAATCACCCACAAGGTCAGGCTAACGCTGGGCCCGAGAAGTAACGTTCACACTGGTGTCGGACACCCACCCCAGAACCACATGACGCTGCCGACGATGAGCGTCGACAAGGTCTTGCTTGCCGCACCGCGCGGCTTTTGTGCCGGGGTCGAGATGGCGATCAAGGCTCTCGCTTGGATGGTGCGAGCGTTCGATCAACCGGTGTACTGCTACCACGAAATCGTCCACAATCGGATCGTGGTCGACCGCTTCAAAGAGCGCGGCGTGGTGTTCGTCGACGATCTTGCCGAGGTGCCCGAGGGTCGTCCCATCATGCTGTCTGCGCACGGCTCGCCGCCGGCCGTCGTCGAAGAGGCGAAGCGTCGTGGCAGCTACGTCGTCGACTCGGTGTGTCCGCTCGTCACGAAGGTGCACCACGAAGTCAAGGTCCGCGCAAACAAGGGTTACCGAATTGTCTACGTCGGCCACGAAGGCCATGAGGAAGCCGTCGGCACGATGGCAGTTGCTCCGCGGGCGATCAGTCGAGTCGAGTCGGTCGAAGACGTCGACGCGCTGCCTGTCTTCGACGAACCAGTGGCACTCCTTGCCCAGACCACGCTCTCCCACCGCGACTGGTCTGACGTCGCGGTACGAGTTCGCGAACGGTTTCCCGATGTGTGGTCGCCGGGTCGCAGCGATCTGTGCTTTGCGACGACCAACCGCCAGAGTGCACTCACTGCAATGGCACCGCGTTGCGATGCAATCATCGTCATTGGCTCGTCGAATTCGTCGAACACCCGAGCGCTCGAGCAACTCGCGATCGAATCGGGCTGTGCAACGGTGCTGCGCATCAATCGAGCCGATGAGCTGCCAGTCAACTTGACCGGAACGATCGGGGTCACGGCGGGGGCATCGGCGCCCGAGGAACTTGTCGACGAGGTTCTCGCCGCGCTCAACCCGCGTTTCGGCGTCGAAGAGGTTCGCGTGACCGAGGAAGACGAGTACTTCCCACCGCCGCGCAACATCCGTGAACTGCAGGCGGCAACCCTTTCGACGTTCTATTCGATGCTCGGTGTGCCGAACACGAAGCGTCAACCGAGCCGCGACCACGACATCGCTGCCAGCACCGTTCTCCATGCACTTTCATCAGCAAAAGGACCACAACGATGATCGAACCCACCCTCGAGTCCCTCCGGACGTTCCTCCACCTCCTCGCCGCCTCGGTGTGGGTGGGCGGACAGGTGGTCCTTGGCGGACTCGTACCGCGGGTACGAAAGACAAACCCCGAGGCGTTGAAGACGATCGCGAACGGCTTCGCGAGGGTTGCATGGCCGGCATTCGGCCTGTCAGTGGTGACCGGAATGTGGGCGATACTCGACATCGACGTATCGGCAATGGACACCGATTACCACGTCACGCTCGGGATCAAGATTGTTCTCGTCGCCGTCGCGGGCCTGGCGGCCGCCGCCCATGCGAACACCAAGAGCAAGCTTGTTCTTGCGTTGGGT
>CAZVPL010000034.1:4696-18580 GCA_964629075.1 uncultured Bifidobacterium sp.
AGTTCCTAGTTCCTAGGAACTTTGCTCCACGGGACGTCGCGGTCGACGCGGACGTCGCCGGGAAGCCCGAGGACACGCTCACCGAGGATGTTCTTCATCACTTCGGTGGTGCCACCCTCGATTGAGTTCGCGCGGCTGCGTAGGAACGCCTTCTGGTAGGTCTCGAAGCCCATGGCGGTTTCGGGGCGGATCATTTCGTAGCTGCCGTAGAGCATGCCCTCGGCTCCGAGGAGGTTCATGGCGAACTCGTAGATGGCCTTGTTCAGGTTCGCCGACTCCATCTTGCCGATCGAACCCTCCGGTCCGGGGACGCCCATCTTGCGCATCTGACCGGCGCGAATGTTCGTCAGGCGAAGAACCTCGGCTCGGATCCACAGCTTCATCAGCTCGTCGCGAGTTGCCGGATCTTTTGCCTCGGCGTCCATCGTCGACCAGATCTTGGTCAACGACGAAATCGTTCCCGAGCCGCGAGGCGGCACCACGCCACCGATGGCGACTCGTTCGTTCATGAGTGTGGTGAGGCTGACGCGCCAGCCGTCGCCCGGCTTTCCGAGCATTTCCTTCTCGGGAATGCGCACGTCGGTGAAGTAGACCTCGTTGAACTCGGCCTCGCCCGTCATCTGGCGCAGCGGGCGAACCTCGACGCCGGGTGCGTGCATGTCGACGACGAAAGCGGTGAGGCCTGCGTGCTTCACGGCTTCAGCGTCGGTACGCACAACGAGAAGTCCCCAACGCGACAGGTGGGCGAGAGTGGTCCACACCTTCTGGCCGTTTGCGATCCATTCTTCGCCGTCCTTCACACCCTTGGCGGACAGACCAGCGAAGTCGGAGCCCGAACCCGGCTCGGAGAACAACTGACACCAGATTTCTTCACCGGTGAAGAGCGGACGCAGATAGCGCTTCTTTTGCTCTTCGCTACCCCACTCGACAACGGTCGGACCGCACATGCCGTAACCGATCGGGTTGCGACCATAAGCGTTCGGCGCGCCTTCGGCATTCAGACGCTCGTTCACGATCTTCTGGTGACGCGGCGAGATGCCGAGACCACCGTGACCCTTCGGGAAGTGCACCCAAGCAAGACCAAGGTCGAACTGCTTCCCGAGAAACTCGACAGCCTTGGTCGAGGCCGGAGGACACGACGACAACAATTCGTCGACCAGACCGTTCACGAGTTGCTCTTCGGAAACCACCGTCGATGCGCTCACATCACACCCCTTTGTCAGTGAAACTGCCTCAAAAGTTACCGCAGGGTCACCGAGGCTCTCCAAACCCTCCGACCCATTCCCGCGGAGAGGCATCCGTCACAAAACCCGACTAACTTGCCCGACATGTTCCCCGGGGATCACGCCAAAACACATCCAGACAAACCCGCCTACATCATGGCCTCGACCGGCGAGGTCGTCACCTACAAAGAGCTCGACGATGCCGCCAACAGGCTCTCGAACCTGTTGCGCTCGGCCGGCCTCGAGGTGGGCGACCACGTGGCCATCTGCATGGAAAACCACGAGCGCTACATGGAGGTCATCTGGGGCTGCCACTACGCGGGCCTCATCTACACCGCGTGCTCCAGCCGGTTGACCTCCGACGAACTGACCTACATCATCAACGACTGCGGGGCAAAGGCTTTCATCACCTCGAAGTACAAGGCCGACCAGGCCGCCGAGATCGCAGGCGACATCCCGAACGCCGCACTTCGGTTGATGCTCGACGGAACGATTCCCGGCTACGAGTCCTTCGAGAATGCCGTCGCAGCGCAGCCGACTACACCCCTGCCCGAACTCATCGGCGGGATGGACATGCTCTACTCGAGCGGCACCACCGGCAAGCCCAAGGGCGTACTCGGGACATTTCAGCGCTCCGAGCTTGGCCAGCCAAACGGTGTCGCCGCGCTGTCGTCGATGCTCTTCGGAGTCACGGCCGACACCGTGTACCTGTCACCTGCGCCGCTGTATCACGCCGCACCGTTGCGCTTCAATCTCGCGGTGCACTTCATCGGCGCCACCTCGGTGATCATGGAGCACTTCGACGCCGAGGAATACCTCAAACTCATCGAGCGCCACAAGGTGACCCACTCGCAATTGGTGCCCACGATGTTCGTGCGAATGCTGAAGCTTCCCCCCGATGTCCGCAAGCGCTACGACACCTCGTCCCTGCAATGCGCCATCCACGCCGCGGCTCCGTGCCCGGTCGAAGTGAAGCGACAGATGATCGAGTGGTGGGGACCCGTCATCCACGAGTACTACGCGGGAACCGAAGGCAACGGTTTTGTTTACTGCAACTCCGAAATGTGGCTCTCGCATCCCGGAACCGTGGGCAAGGCAATTCAGGGCGTGGTTCACATCTGCGACGAAAACGGCGACGAAGTGCCCACCGGCGAGTCCGGAACGGTCTTTTTCGACAGTGGAACCGTCTTCGAGTACCACAACGATCCGGAGAAGACGAAGAGCTCGCGCGACCCCAAGGGCCGCGGCTGGTCGACCCTCGGCGACGTCGGCTATCTCGACGCCGACGGCTTCCTCTACCTCACCGACCGCAAGGCGTTCATGATCATTTCGGGTGGAGTCAACATCTACCCGCAGGAGTCCGAGAACGTCCTCATCAACCATCCGAAGGTTGTCGACGTGGCCGTGTTCGGGGTGCCCAACGACGAGTTCGGCGAAGAGGTCAAGGCCGTTGTTCAGCCCGTGGCGATGCCGGCGTCCGACGACGAGGCAAAAGCTCTCGAACGCGAGCTCATCGCATTCTGCCGGTCACAGCTGGCCGACTTGAAGTGCCCACGCTCGGTCGACTTCCGTCCCGACCTTCCCCGTCACCCGACCGGCAAGCTCTACAAGCGCCTCTTGAAAGACGAGTACTGGAAGGCAGCCGGACGCTCAATCTGAGCATCGAGCCCATGTCTCTTCGCCAACATCCATTCTTCGATTGGAGTGGCGTCCACGCTTTTGCCCATCGCGGCGGCGCAAGTGACGCCGCGGAGAACACGCTCGCAGCGTTTCAACATGCCGTCGACCTCGGTTACACGTACATGGAAACCGACGTCCACGCCACCGCTGACGGCGTTCTCCTTGCTTTCCACGACGACGATCTCGAACGAACGTGCGGAGTCAAAGGTCGCATTTCCGAGATGACGTTCGACGACGTTCGTCGAGCGCGCGTCGATGGACGCGAGCCGATCCCCACATTCGACGAGCTCGTCACCACGTGGTCGGGCCTCCGGTGGAACATCGACTGCAAGGCCGACAACGCGCTGCCCTACCTCGTTGATGCCCTTCGGCGCCACGGCATTCTCGACCGCGTGTGTCTCGGTTCGTTCAGCGACAAGCGCCTCCGCACAATGCGAGCCGAGCTCGGCCCGCAACTCGCGACGTCACTCGGCCCGAAGGGCGTCGCCCGCCTCCGCCTTGCGGTGTCACTCGGCAGGTCGATCCGGTTCCCCGACGGCGTGTACGCGGTGCAAATTCCCCCGAAGCAGGGCCCCATTCCGCTGCACTCCGAGCGCTTCATCGACATTGCCCACGCGTCGGGACTTCACGTCCACTACTGGACGATCGACGATCCGGACCAGATGAACGAACTCGTCGACCGCGGCGCCGACGGCATCATGACCGACAAACCGGCCCTGCTCCGCGATGTCCTTCAGGCCCGCGGGCGTTGGTGAACCGACTCAGGCGTCCCGGGCGGACCCTGCACGCTTGACGATCGGCTCTTTGTCGCTCCACGGGAAGTTGATCCACATGTCGGTGCGCTTCCACACATAGTCACAGTGAATGACCGACTGGGGCTTTTCGTACAGCGCGGCGATCCGGGATTCCGCAACGCGGCCCTTGCAGAACTCTTTGACCAGTTTCAGGGTGTGCCCGGTATCGGCGACATCGTCGACAATGAGGATCTTCGCATCGCGCACGTCGACGAAATCGGGCACGGGCGGCAGGATCATCGGCATGTCGAGCCGTTCGTCGACATCGGTGTAGAACTCGACGTTCATCGTGTAGGTGTTCTTCACTGACAACGCGTAGCCGAGCGCTCCGGCGAGGAACAAACCCCCGCGGGCGATGGCGAGAATCATGTCGGGGTCGTAGCCCGACTGCGCGATGTCACGCGCGATGTCCCTCGACGCCTCGCCGAAACCGTCCCAGGTCAAAATCTCGCGCTGTGCCGACACACCTTCTCCCTCGCTCGGGAGAGAAACTAGTCGCTCACGGTTCGTAGGGACAATGCCGGCAGCCGCTCGAGCAGCATCGACCTCGCGAGGCGAGGAAGACGGACGTCATCACACTGCGGCGTGTGAGTGGATCGACGTAGACGGGGTCACCTTTCTCGACCGCTGAACGATGAGCGGCGAGTATTTTTCGCACGATGTCGGGGTCCCGCGGCAGACGTTGTGGCAAGGGAGATTCGACGTGATCGGAACGAAGAGGTGCGTAGCGCTCGATCACGTCGATCAACCTAGTGAACGACACCCCGCGCCTAACATCGCTGCGATGCCTCCGGTTGAACTTTCCGCCGCGCGAGTCGCCCCGAGTCCGCCGCGTCTGCTTCGCCACACCTTCCGCGCCTTTCGGTTCGGGTCGCTCGATCCCTGTGTGCGGATCGATGGCAATGCGCTTGCGATGGCATCCACGTCACCCGCCGGCCCGGGTTGGCTCATCGCGGCACCGGTCACGGGGCACCCCGCGTTCGGCGTCGAGTTCGGTGGCGAAGCAGCCGACCACATCCAACGACGTCGTCCCGACCCCCTCGGTCACCGCGACACGTTCCGGTCGCTCACGCCAGCGCACCCCCTTGTCGAACGCCTCCAGCATGAGTTCGGCGATCTGCGTTTCGGCGCTTCGGGTGATGTCTACAAGGCGGCACTCACCGCCACACTGGGCCAGAGAATCACCGCCGCCGAGGCGGTCAATCAATGGGCACGTCTGTGCCGCGCCTTCCCCAACCCCATCGCCACCCCGGTCGGCGAACTCCTGGCCCCGCCCGATCCGGCCGTTCTCGGTGGTCTGGCGCCGTGGCAGCTCCATTCGCTCGGAATCGAAGAAGCACGTGCCCGCACGCTCATCTCGATCGCGCGCGTGTTCCAACGCAGCGGCGACCACCAGACCGATGGCGTCCTCGCTCTTCGACGTCTGTCCGTCGAGGTTCCGCGTTTCGGACCCTGGACACGCGCCCTGGTCGAGTCCGAAGCCCTCGGCGATCCCGATGCGGTCGCCGTTGGTGACTTCCATCTGAAGAATGTCGTTGCCCACGCCCTCTCCGGTCGCCCACGGGGCACCGACGACGAGATGCTCGCCACGCTCGCCCCCTATGCCGGCAACCGTGGTCGAGTCCTTGCGTGGATCAGCCTCGCCGGCATCACCGCGCCAAAGTTCGGGCCGCGTCGGCGCAACATCGACATTCGTCGCTACTGAGTCCTTTCAGCGGCTTTTTGCAATCATCGCGTCACGCGTCGCCCAGAAACCGGGCCAACTCTTCGAGACAACGCCCGGATCGTCGATGCTGATGTCGGTGACCCGTCCGGCCAACACGGCGAAACTCATGGCCAACCGGTGATCGTGGTGCGTCGCGAGATGGGCCCCACGCAAGGGTCCGGGCTGGATCATCAGTCCGTCGGTGGTCTCCACCACACTTGCGCCGCACTTCGCCAACTCGCGTGCCAAGTCCCCCAGACGGTCGCTCTCCTTTGCGCGAATGAATCCGACACCGCGGATCCGCGACGGTTCGGCTGCGAACAGTGCCACCACCGCCATCGTCGGAACCAAGTCGGACATGTCGACCATGTCGATGTCGATTCCACGGAGAGGTCGCGCGAGGTCACGCCGGACGGTGAGTGACGTGTCACCCCACTCGACATCACAACCCATTCGCGCCAGGAGACCGGCGAATCCGACGTCGCCCTGCAACGACCGTGACGTCAGGTTGGGAATCGTGACCGCACCTCCGCACACCGCCGCCAAAGCCAGCGGATACGAGGCCGACGAGGCATCGGGTTCGACTTCGTACCACCGCGGCGTGTACCGCCCTTCGGGCACCGAGACGACCCGTCGTTCGTCTTCGTCGCTGATCGAGGCATCGACACCAAAGTCGCGCATGACGGCAACTGTCATCTCGAGATACGAGTCCGAGACACGCTCGCCGACAACCGCCAGACGCAGTCCCCCGCGCAAGTAGGGCGCCACGAGCAACAATGCCGTTGAGAACTGGCTGGAAACCCCACCGGGGATCTCGATCTCGCCCCCACGAATCCCCCCGGCCGCAACTTCCACCGGTAGATGACCGCGCGCGGAAAGTGGATTCACGTGCGCGCCCAAGCCAACGAGTGCGTCGTGGAGGTCGGCCATCGGACGACGACGCAGAGCCTCGCCACCGTCGATCAGCGACGGGGTTCCTCGCAGCGCGCACAGCGCGGTGAGAAAGCGGGAGGTGGTTCCCGCCAGTTCCGCATCGATACGGGCATGGCGCGTCGACGATTGGTCAAAACCGCTGTCGAACCGAAACGATCCGACATCGGGCGTCTCTATTGCAACACCAAGTGCCCGCAATCCCCGCACCATCGCCACCGAATCATCGCCGTCGGGGACGTTCGTGACGGTGGAACCATCACCCGCGAGAGCCGCGCACAACAACGCACGGTTTGCGATGCTCTTCGAGCCGGGTACCGACACTGTGCAATCGAGAAGTGCGTCGACCACCGGTATCGACCCGGGCATCACACTCACCGGCCCGGCTTGAATCCACGGGCGAGAAGACCACCCCGGAACAGTTCAACCTGCCCCTGTTCCACAAGAACCACCGCGACACCACGGTCACCTTCGGCAGAGTGCACCACCTCGAAGTTCGCCAGGTTCACGTTGAGCTCGGCCGCAAGCGTGAAGATCTCTGCAGCCGAGCCCGGCCGGTCGGGAATGGGAATACGCACTTCGACGGCATCTTCCAACGAACGAACGCGTGCGGGCAGGTTGCTGCGGGCCTCGCGCGCACGCAGCAACAGGCGTTCGAGACCCTGCGAGTCTTCGTTGTCGACCGTGCCGCGAAGGTCGATGAGACCGGCGATGAAGTCGTCGAGTGTTGCGACAATCGCCTCGCGGTTGGCGCGACAGATATCGAGCCAGATGCCCGGTTTGCTCGACGCAATGCGGGTCATGTCCCGGAAGCCGCCCGCAGCCATGCGCAGAAGCGACGCGTGTTCTTCTGACCGCCTGTCGGCGAGTGTCATGAGCGTGGCGGCGGTGAGATGAGGGACGTGGCTCACGACGGCAATCAGCCTGTCGTGGTCGTCGGCGCCCAGCGCCAGCACGTTCGCACCGAGTTGGTGCGCGACCCCGGCCGCGAGAGCGAACACCGCATCGGGGGTGCGCGATGTCGGCGTGAGGATCCACGTCGCACCCTCGAACAGGGTCGCGTCGGCACCATCGAGACCGTCGAGTTCCGACCCTGCCATCGGATGGCCACCGATGAACCGCGGGTCGTCGATTCCGGCCACGAGGGGCCCCTTCACGCTGCCGACATCGGTGACGACTCCCCGCGTTGCGGCAAGCGCCGCATTCACCTCGTCACGCAACTGGAGCACCGGTACGGCGACGAAGGTGATCTCGGCGTCGGGATTCACGCCGACTGCGGAGATGATGCCTCGCTCGACCGCTGTCTGCGGACGCCCCGACAAGGGATCCGAGCCATGAACCGTCCAGCCAGATTCAACGAGCCGCGCCGCAATCGAACCGCCGATCAGGCCCAGCCCGACCACGTTGGCGCAGCGTTCACCCATGCACCCTCACCCTACCGACGGGCTTGCGCGGACATCGCCTCGATTAAGGCCTTGCGCTCGGCGAGGGACAATTCTCTCCACGCGCCGGGTCGCAGTTTCGTGTCGACGATCGGACCGATCCGCGTGCGCACCAGACGCTCGACTTCGTGCCCCACCGCCTCGCACATTCGGCGAACCTGCCGGTTGCGACCCTCGTGAATCGTGATCGACAAGGTCAAGTCGCTTCGTTGGCTCACTTTCGCCGGCGCGGTTGGACCGTCGTCGAGCTCGACACCTTCACGCAACTTCCTCAGTTGTCCCTCGGCGAGGCGCGGATTGCCGCGCAACTGAACGACATACTCCTTCTCGACACCTTTGCTCGGATGCGTGAGGAAGTGCGTGAGGTCACCGTCGTTCGTGAGGAGAAGCAGTCCCTCGGTGTCGGAATCCAAACGACCCACCGGAAAAACGCGCGGGCTCTGGGGCACCATGTCGACAACCGTGGCCCGACCCTGGGGGTCGTGCGCCGTCGAGATCACACCCCGGGGTTTGTTGACGAGATAGTAGACAAGGTCGGGTCGGGCACCGATGGGAACACCGTCGACCGCGATGACATCGACCAACGTGTCGACTCGACGACCAAGCACAGCGACCTCACCGTTCACGGTGACACGCTCGTCGGCGATCAGGTCTTCACAGACGCGCCGGCTTCCCCAACCAAGTGCGGCGAGCACCTTCTGGAGGCGCTCGCCTTCCTCATTCATCATTCGTCGCTGTTCGGCGCACTCTCGGCGCCCCCACCATCGACTTCGAGCGGCGTGATGCGCAGCGTCGCCTCGAGTGCCTCGACGATTTCCGCATCCGGCACGAATTCTGCGAGTGGTGGCAACTCATCGACCGAATTGATGCCGAGTTTTTCAAGGAAAAGCGGGGTCGTCCCCCACAACACCGCCTGACCGGGACCGTCGTCCCGTCCACGCTGATCGATGTAGCCGCGGCCCTGAAGCGTGCGCAACACCGCATCGGGGTCGACCCCGCGGATCGAGGCGATCTGGAGGCGCGAGATCGGCTGCTTGTAGGCGATGATCGCCAGGGTTTCCAGTGCTGCCGCGGACAAGCGCGCCCGCTGACCGTCGAGTACGAAACGTTCGACGTATGCCGAGACGTCGGGATGGCTCTGGAGCCGCAGTCCGCCTGCGACACGCACCAACTGAAATCCGCGTCGCGACTCGTCGTAGAACGACTGCAACGACTCGACGATGGCTTCCACCGCTGCAACCGGTGTTTCGAGGAGTTGCGCAATGACTTCGACCGGCACAGGCTCGATCGCCACCATCAGAATCCCTTCGATGGCACGCGTCGCGTCGTCAATCTGGAATTCGTCGGACATCGTCATCCCTCGTAGTCGTCGATCGCCATGGCCGCAGCGGACGCCATCGCTTCGTCCCCGATCCAACGCACCTGAATGTCACCGAAGCGATCTGCTTGCTCGAGGTCGACGAGACCCTGTTTGTACAACTCGAGGAGTGCGAGGAACCGCACGACCACTTCGAGGCGCTCGATCTGGTTTTCCGTCAGCTTTCGAAACGTCACCGAGCGATAACCCGGCAGGCTCGCCACCAATTCGCTCACTGCGTCGGCGACGCTCGCGCGGATTGGCGCCACGTGATAGAGGTCGATCTTCGGCTCTTGTTTCGGGGTGATCGCACGCACCATTGCCCGGAGCAGTTTTTCCGGGGTGACGCCCTCCATCAGGTCGGGCATCAGATCGGCAAAGCGTTCATCGGGACCCGCGGTCCGGGGAAACGCCCGATCAGCCAGGTCGGCAAGTTGCTGGAGGACGCGCGAGACGTCCTTGAAGGTCTTGCACTCGAGCAGCCGCGCCAAGAGCAGGTCTCGCTCTTCCCACAACGCCAACTCTTCGTCGAGATCGACGTCCTCACGACCCGGTAGCAGGCGGCGGGCTTTCAATTCGACGAGGGTCGCCGCAATGAGCAGGAACTCGGTGGCGATTTCCAGGTCGAGTTCCTGCATCCGCTCGATCTCGGCGAGGTACGCATCGACGATATGCGACAGCGAGACCTCGTGAATATCGACCTGCTCGCGCAGAATCAGGTGCAAGAGAAGGTCGAAGGGGCCCTCGAAGACAGGCGTGGAAACTGCGTACGGCACCGATCCGAACTTACTCGCCCCACCCCCGAGGCGACGAGTACCATCCGCCCGTGGCCCGCGTTCTTTCCTGCATCCAGCCGACCGGGGCCGTTCATCTCGGCAACTACCTGGGCGCCTTGCGGGAGTGGGTGAAGGGCCAGCACACAAACGACGTCTTTCACGGCATCGTCGACCTCCATGCACTCACGATCACCGAGACGCCCGGCGTCCTCGGTGCGAACTCTCTCGACCTCGGAGCAATGCTCTTCGCTGTCGGCCTTGATCCCGACGTCGCGACGATCTTCGTGCAGAGCCACGTCGTCGAGCACTCCGTGCTCGGTTGGATCATGGAATGCACGGTGTCCTACGGCGAGCTGTCCCGCATGACCCAATTCAAGGACAAGGCAGCCAAACGTGAGGCCGACTTCGTTTCGGCCGGCCTCTTCACGTATCCGGCTCTGCAGGCTGCGGACATTCTGCTCTACGACGCGAACGAGGTGCCCGTCGGTGCCGACCAGCACCAGCACATCGAAATCACGCGCGACATCGCAATTCGCTTCAACCACCGGTTCGGTGACACGTTCGTCATTCCGAAGGCCGTGACCCCGGCCGAGGGAGCCCGCGTCATGGATCTCCAGGAGCCAACGAACAAGATGTCGAAGTCCGCCACGTCCGATGCGGGTTGTGTCTATCTCCTCGACGACCCCGCCGCCATCGTGAAGAAGTTCAAGCGCGCCGTCACCGACTCAGACAGCGAAGTTCGTTACGACCGCGAGAAAAAACCCGGTGTCTCCAATCTTCTCGACATTCTTTCCGCCGCGACGGGTGTGAAGCCCATCGACTTGGCCGACAAGTACAGCCAGTACGGCCCGCTGAAAACCGACACCGGCGAGGCCGTTGTCGAAATGGTGCGTCCAATTCAGGCGCGCTACGCGGAATTGATGGCCGATCGCGGCGAACTTCAACGTCTCTTGCGCAAGGGCGCCGACAAGGCGCGTGCGGTCGCCTCGGCAACACTCGACCGCGCCAAGAACGCGATCGGCTTTCTGCCCTACTAGTCGCCGTCGTCGGCGGCCCGAAGGTGCCGCGCCACCTCATCCGTGGCGTCGCCGGACACAAGCTCGACCGTCCGGTTGTTCACGCCTGCAGCGCGCAACAAATCGGCTCCGATGCGCTCGTGGTCTCGGTAGCGACGCATCGACGGCGTCACCGGAATGATCGTCGCAACACTGCGGCCCCATCGCCCGAGCCGAACGACGGCCTTGCCGACGTCGTGCAGCAGCGCGGCTGCCGCCTCGTCACGGGTCGCGGCGGGCCATCTCGACACGAATCGACGGGCCACGGCGACAGAGTGTCTTCGATCGAATGCATCCATCGTTCGCCAGAGGTTCAATTCCGCCGGCGTCAGGAACCGACCCGCAAAATGCGCATCGTCCTCTTCGGTCGAGACGGGTCGACCCATCTCGCGGAACCGCGCCACCAGGTGGCTCACTCGGCTGCTCACGAACGCCCCTTGCCTTTGCGTGCGCGTGGGTGCGCCTCGGCGTACACCTGCCAGAGTCGCTCCTGGGAAACCCGCGTATAGACCTGCGTCGTCGTGATCGAGGCGTGACCCAGCATCTCCTGCACGATGCGCAGATCCGCGCCGTGGTCGAGAAGGTGTGTCGCACACGTGTGCCGCAGCGCATGGGGTGACACTTCGCGGTCGATTCCGGCCCTCTCCCCCGCATCACGGACCACCTGGAATGCGACCTGTCTGCTCAATCGTGTCCCTCGCCCACCGAGAAACACCGCAAGTGAGTCATCCCGACGCCTCCACCGCACAGGTTCCATTCCGGGCCGACCATTCGCAATCCAATTCTCGAGTGCCGCATGGGCGACCGAACCGAAAGGCACGACCCTTTCTTTCGCACCCTTGCCAAAGAGACGAACGAGCGAGGCTTCCATGTCGAGATCGGCGAGGTTGAGACCGCAGACTTCCGACACGCGGGCTCCGGTTGCGTACAGAAACTCGAGCAAGGCGCGGTCGCGCAAGTTCCGTGGCTCGTCCCCGGACACCGACGAGATGAGGCTCGACACTTCCTCCTCGCTCAACGGTTTCGGAATGCCCGTGGGCTTGGAAACACCTTCGGCCAGGCCTGCGGGGTCGTCACTGCGGAAGCCTTCTTCCACCATGAATCGATGCAGCATGCGAATCGAAGAAAACTGCCGGGCCATCGATGATTTCGCCGCGCCACCACGCGTGCGCTCGGCGAGAAAATGCTCGATGTCCGAGACCGACACATCCTCGAGTCCCGAACCACGGGATCGGAGCCATGCGTCGTACTGTTCGAGATCCCGACGGTAGGCATCGATCGTGTTTGCCGAACGACCACGTTCGACCACCAACCAATCGAGGAAGTCCCCGATCTCGGCCGATGGTTCGTACTCTTCGGTCACGTCGATTCCGCGCCCCACTGTGCAATCCACTGCAAGGCGATGATCGTCTTCGAATCGATGATGTGTCCTCGCCGACATTCCTCGAGCGCATCGGCGATCGACAGTCGACGAACTTCCATGTGGTCTTCTTCGGGTCCATGCCGTTCATGGTCGACCTCGCGCAATCCGCAACACGCGAAGATCTCGACGGTTGAGTTCGTGATTCCCGGCGCCGAGGCCATGACTCCGAGGTATCGCCAGTGGTCGGCCTCGAGACCCGCCTCTTCGGCCAGTTCACGTCGCGCGGTGGTTTCCGCGGGTTCGTCGACGACATCACGCATTCCCGCAGGTATCTCCCACATCACCTCACCGAAGGGTGCGCGGTACTGGCTCACGAGGACCGTCGTCACCGAGGAGGGATCGCGGCCCGCCAGATCATCGAACGATTCAGCATCGACGACCACCACGCCGACGGCCCCCGGCGAATCAACATAGGTCCGCACGAACTCCTCGCCGGCGGGCGATTCAAGATGATCCTCGACCAGTGTCCATACGGCCCACTCGTGGATCTTGCGGCGCCGACGCGAACGAAACATGGCGAGCGCCCTGCAGGCGTCAGACGTTCGAGGAACGTCGACCCGCCGCCGCCCGATTGGAAAGTGCTGCACCGATGAGGCCGACGAAGAGTGGGTGCGCCCGGTCGGGTCGGCTCTTGAATTCGGGGTGCGCCTGCGTACCCACCCAGTACGGATGGTCGACGGCCTCGATGAATTCGACCAGACGTCGGTCGGGAGACGTTCCGCTGCAGAGGAAACCGTTCTCTTCGAACCGCGACCTGTATGCGGAGTTGAACTCGTACCGGTGGCGGTGACGTTCGCTGACGACCGGCTCGCCGTACACCTGCGCCACCTTCGACCCGGGCGTCAGCACGGCGTAGTACGCACCCAGACGCATCGTGCCACCCTTGTCACTGACGTCTCGTTGGTCGTGCATCAAGTCGATGACCGGGTGCGACGTCGCGGGATCGAATTCCGTCGAGTTCGCATTGGTCAAACCAAGGACGTGACGCGCGTACTCGATGGTCATCACCTGCATGCCGAGGCACAGACCCAAACACGGAACCTTGTTCACGCGGGCGAATTCAGCGGCCGCAATCTTCCCTTCGATTCCCCGCGGTCCGAACCCACCCGGAATGACGATGCCGTCGAGCTGCGCCAGGCGTCCCGATGCCAACAAGCCTTCGACTTCCTCGGCCTGGATCCAGTCGAGCTCGATCTTCGCGCCGTGATGAAAGCCGGCGTGCTTCAAACTTTCGACGACCGACAGATATGCGTCCTGCAAGTCGACGTACTTTCCGATCAGCCCGATGCGCACGGGCGTCGTTGAATCCTCGACGCGGCGCACAAATTCCTGCCACGGCGACAGATCGATGGTGGTGTCGAGACGCAACGTCTCGCACACCACGGTGTCGAGACCCTCGTCGTTCATGATGAGCGGCAACTCGTAAATGTTCCGCGCATCGGCGGCATTGATGACGTTCGCCTCGGGCACGTCACACTGGTTCGAGATCTTGCGCTTCA
>CAZVPL010000035.1:0-18320 GCA_964629075.1 uncultured Bifidobacterium sp.
TGCACCAAATGAACTCTTCGACGTCGGGATGGTCGACGTTCAAGATGACCATCTTGGCCGCACGACGCGTCTTGCCACCCGACTTGATGGTGCCCGCGCTGGCATCGGCGCCACGCATGAACGACACAGGGCCCGATGCCGTGCCGCCACCCTGAAGATGTTCGTAGCTCGAGCGGATGTTGGAAAGGTTGATGCCCGAACCGGAGCCGCCCTTGAAGATCGTTCCCTCTTCGCGGTACCAGTTCAGGATGCCGGCCATCGTGTCTTCGACCGCGAGGATGAAGCATGCGCTGGCCTGCTGGGGAACGCCCTTCACTCCGATGTTGAACCACACCGGGCTGTTGAACGCTGCGCGCTGCGTGACGAGGATGAACTTCAGTTCGTTGCGGAACGACTCGGCTTCGTCGGCGTCGACGAAGTAACCACCCTCGACGCCCCAATCCGTGATGGTGTCGGCGACGCGATCGATGACCTGGCGCAGCGACGTCTCACGCTCGGGCGTGCCGAGCGTGCCGCGGAAATACTTCTGGGCAACGATGTTGGTTGCGTTGAGTGACCACGAGGCCGGAATCTCGACGTCGCGCTGCTCGAAGGCAACCGATCCGTCCTTCCAGTTCGAGATGCGGGCATCACGGCGTTCCCAAACGACGGTGTCGTACGGATGAACACCGGGGTCTGTGAAATGGCGGCGAATCCCGATGGACAACCGATCCGGTGCGAGAGACATGTCGTTCCTTCCTTGTCTTTCTTCAAGAGACTTTCTTCGAGGTCTTGTTTTTCTGGCGTGCTGTGCTTGATGTACGTGGTTTGGCGTCTTGCAAGAACTTCGTGTCACGAAAGACACGAGCGAGTTCTTGTGACCGCGGTCACTCGCACTCACGACATTGGGAGCGCGTTGGGCCACGACGTGGTCTTGAAAGGAACCTCCGCCCCGGACCGAAGTCCAAAGACGCAGGATCCACAAGATGTTGTGGCTCTCCGCCCCCCATTGCGGTGTCTTCCACAACTGGTTGTGTAATTACAGCACTGTGCTTACCTTTTGTCAACGATTGTCGAAGGTCACGTCATTGACACCTTCTCACCCGCACGATACGGACGAACCCCTGTGCGGAGGAAGTGGACAACCATGTGAATTTCCCCTTTTTTCAGGGGATTGTCCTGTGGACGACCGTGGACAACCGCGGCCAAGCGACCGCTAGCCGGCCGAGACGGCGACGGGTATTCCGTTCAGGACGCTGGTACCCGAAATGGGGTCGAAGAGATCCTCGTCGGACAAAAGGTTCGAATTCACCCCTGCGTACTCGCCGGCAACCGAGAGCCGCGTGCCCGCAACGGAATGCCCCCACCCGTGGGGCAACGACACCACCCCGGGGCGAATGTCGTCGGTGATCTCGACGGGCGCAAGCACTTCACCGACGCGACTCTTCACGCGTACCGACTGACCGGCGCTGATGCCGCGCTCGACGGCGTCACTCGGATTCATTTGCAGCGTGCACCGCGGCTTGCCCTTCACCAACACCGAGATGTTGTGCATCCACGAGTTGTTCGAACGAATGTGGCGACGCCCGACGAGCATCAATTGACTGTCGTCGACGCGGGAAGCGTGTTGCCACAAGCGTTCAACATCAGCGATCAGCTGCGGTGGCGCGAGTTCGATCTTGCCCGACGCTGTGCGGATGACCTCGGGGATTCGAGGACGCAACGCACCGAGATCGATGCCGTGCGGGTTCGCAAGAAGCGTGTCGAGAGACAAGCCGTCGGGAGCCGCTCCGAATGCGTCGCCGTACGGACCCGTGCGCAACATGAAGTCGACCATGCGCGCGGGTCCACGCCGACCCGACTTTGAGAGCTCGGCGACAAGTTCCTCGGCGTCACGACCACACACGTTCGACGAAGAGTCGCGAACGGCTGAACCAACGAGGGCCGCAATTGCAAGATCATCGGCCACGGCCGGATCGGCATCGGCGCCGGCCCCCTGCGCGATCATTCCCAACTTTGCGAGGATCTCCCACTCGTCGGGTTGGCCCTCGTCGAGGGGCAGCACGGCCGGGCTGTAGTTGGCGACGTTGCGAATGGCGAAAGCAAGCAAAAACACGTCGTAGTGGTCGCGCTGCAGGTGCGACGGCGGCGGAAGAATCACGTCGGCATGACGCGTCGTTTCGTTGAGGTAGATGTCGACGCTCACCATGAACTCGAGTGACGCCAAAGCCTTGTCGAGTTTGCCGCTGTTGGGGTTCGACAAGACGGGATTGCCGGCAAGCGTCACCATCGCCCGGACCTGGCCTTCGCCTTCGGTGAGGATCTCATCGGCGAGAACTGCAACGGGGAACTCCCCCATCAGCTCAGGAAGGCCCTTCACCCGCGAAGCGCTCTTGCCGTACTGGAATCCCTTGCCGCGACCCGGTTGGCCCTTCGTCGTGGCACCGCCCGCGGCGGGCAACGTGAAAAGCGAGCCTCCCTCGCTGTCGAGATTTCCCGTGAGCGTGTTCACGACGTCGACCAACCACGACGTCGTTGCACCGAAGGCAGTGGTCGTCGTACCGATTCGTCCGTACACCGTCGCAGACGGTGCATCGGCGAGTTCGCGGGCGATGCGGCGGATCGTCTTCGCATCGATTCCGCACGCGCGCTCGACTGCCTCGGGGGAAAAGCGCGACACGGCATTGCGGACCTCGTCGAGACCGTTGAGGTGCGGCGCAACATGATCACCGATCGAAACGAGTCCGTCGGCGAACAAAACGTGTGCGATTGCAGCAAGGAAGAGCGCATCACCGTTCGGGATGATCGGCAACCACTCGGATGCCTTCTGTGCAGTTTCACTGCGGCGAGGGTCGACGACGACGACCTTGCCGCCACGGCCCAGAATCGCCTCGAGGCGACCCGGGAAATCGGGTGCGGTGCAGAGGCTTCCGTTCGACGCGTACGGGTTTGCGCCGAGCATGAGGAGGTAATGAGTGTGGTCGATGTCGGGAATCGGAACCGACTGCACGGTGCCGAACATGAGACCACCCGCGAGTTGCTTCGGAGCCTGGTCGACGCTCGATGCGCTGTAACGCTGACGCGTACCGATTCCCTGCAGTGCGACACGACCGAACGTCATCGACCCGAGATTGTGTGCAGACGGGTTGCCCATGTACGTCGCCACGGCGTTGCGTCCGTACTTCTCGATGACCGCACCGAGGCCGCGTTCGACTTCACGCCAGGCTTCGTCCCACTCGACTTCAACGTGCACGCCGTCGCGCTTGATGAGCGGGCGCCGCAAGCGGTCGGGGTCGTCGTGAAGCTGCTTCAATGTGCTGCCCTTCGGGCAGATGTAACCGTGCGAGAACACATCATCCATGTCGCCGCGGATGCGGGCGACCGACCCGTTCTTCACCGTGATCTCGAGGCCGCACCCGGCCTCGCACAAAGGACACGTTCGATACGCCGTTCCGCTCACGTTGTTTCCACTTGCGGTGTTCCCGTTCGACATGGCCCCCCGATCATCGGCTCTCCGCTTGTAGGCTCGCGTTGCCGTGAAACTCCTCTACTCCTACCACGAATTTCTCGGCACCGTCGGACGTGACGTCACCCACGACGAGGCCTACGGCGTGGAGCGACCCGTCCCCAGCGACCCTCGCGGACCTCGGCCATGGGTGGGGATGTGCATGGTCGCCAGCATCGACGGATCGACCATCGTCGGTGGCAACTCGCGCGCCCTGTCCTGCCCCACCGATCTGGGGGTACTTCTCGCCTTGCGACGCGTCGCCGACACGATCCTCGTTGGCGCACAAACCGCACGGGTCGACGGGTACGAAAAGCCGTCAAAGGAAGGCCAGCGCGTCGCAGTGGTATCGCGATCCGGTCGAGTCGATACGACAACTGCACTCTTTTCGTCGGGCGCGGGCTACATCGTCACTCCCGATGCGAGCGGCAACGTCGACCTTTTCGCCACGGTCGCTGCCGCGGGTGGTCGCTTCATCCAGTTGGAGGGCGGCGCCCGCCTGAATGCGGCGATGGTTGATGCCGACTTGGTCGACGAGGTCAATCTGACGATCTCGCCCAACATCGCCGGCGGCGATGCGCCGCGACTCACCAACGGAGCAAACGAACTGATGCGGCGTTACACGCTCCACCACGTTCTCGAACACGACGGCTTTTTGTTCCTCCGCTACGTGCGCGGACAATAAAGCTACGTGCGCGGAACGTAGCGCTTAGTTCTTTTCGAGGAGCGCGAGTTCGCGTCGGAAGTCGGCTGCCTGGTCGAAGTTTTTGTAGACGCTGGCGAAGCGCAGGTACGCGACTTCGTCGATGTCGCGAAGCTGTTCGAGAACTGCGTGGCCGACATGGGTCGACGTGACCTCGCTGCCGATGACCCGAAGGTTCTCCTCGACCCGATCGGCCAGGGCCTCGATCACCGAGGCTTCGACCGGACGACCCTTCGTGGCCGCGCTCACTCCTGCAATCACCTTCGCGCGGCTGAAGGGCACCCTCGATCCGCTGCGCTTGGTGACCATGAGGGGAATCTCTTCGAGGCGCTCACGGGTGGTGAAGCGGTACCCGCAGAGCGGACACTGCCGACGACGCCTGATGGATGCGCCCTCTTCGGCGGCACGCGAGTCGATGACCTTGGTGTCGTCGGAGGGGCACACGGGGCAGTGCATGCCCCCATCGTAGGGACACGAGTGCCTACGGGATACGGATCTGCTGGCCCGGAATGATCTGGTCGCCGTTGAGTTCAACCAGTCGATCAACGAGGTCCATGACGTTGCCCTGTGGCGCGAGACGGTGTGCAATGGCCCAGAGGGTGTCGCCCTGTACTGCCGTGATGGTGCGCGGCATTTCGATGCCGCCGACGGGACGGGGTTTTTCTGCAACCGCACCGCGTGCAAAGAAGCCGCCACCGACGATGAGGCCGATGAGCGCAGCGGCGACCGCACGCCGGCGGGCATATGTGCGCTGACGGGCGGCGGCCGGGCGTGGCAGGGGCGTCGCGACGGGGCGGGGCTGGTAGTGGACTGCGAGGGCCATGGGCGGGTCCTTTCGGGTGCGGTTTGGGTGGTACGTGGGAGTGGTTTTTGTGGACGAGATGACCGTAACGAACGGGTGTTCGCTCAACGTACCGAACAGGTGTTCGGAAGTCAAGGGGTTGGGCGAACAGGTGTTTGATTCGGGGGGCGAACAGGCGTACGCTGTCGTCATGGCCGAAGCTCTGACCGCCCGCCAACGGGCCATTCTCGAATTCATCGATTCCAACATGCGCGAACGGGGCTACCCGCCCTCGGTCCGCGAAATCGGCGAGGCGGTCGGGCTGAACAGCCCCGCCACCGTCCACAACCACCTGGCCTCTCTCCAGAAGCTCGGCTACCTGCGCCGTGACCCCACCAAGCCGCGCGCCCTCGAGGTGCGCTTCGACTCCAGCATCGGTGTCGCGATGGAACGACGCCCAGCGCGCCATGTTCCCCTCGTGGGCGACGTCGCTGCGGGAACCGACGTGCTGGCGAACGAAAACGTCGAAGAGCTCATTCCCTTGCCCGTCGACTTCACCGGCGAAGGCGAGCTCTTCATGTTGCGCGTGCGCGGCGACTCGATGATCGATGCCGGCATCTTCGACGGCGACTACGTCGTCGTACGCCAGGAATCCACACCGAAGAACGGCGACATCGTCGTGGCCGGCATTCCTGGCGACGAGGCAACCGTGAAGACCTTCAAGAAGTCCGGGTCGAACATCACGCTTCTTCCGGCGAACCCGCGACTCGAACCAATGGTCTTTCCCGCTTCCGACGTCTCGATTTTCGGCAAGGTTGTCACCGTTTTGCGGCGACTCTGAACGTCATCGCCGACAGCAGCAAACCAAGCGCCAACACGACTCCTGCCGCGATTCGCCACGGCGTACGAACAGAGAACACGTTTTCTCCGATCGCGATTGCGACGTCCGAAGAATCCGCAACGACACCAACGATCACCGTCTCGCCACTGCGCCCCGCGAAACGTGAAGTGAGAAGACCGCCGTTGCGCCCGAGGTCGTAACGGCGGTTCGGCTCAACCTCGACCACGCTTCGCTCGACCCCGTCGGGCGTAGCGACTGCAAAACCGAGCATCGGCAAGCCGTGCGGATTCCCCATCATCAGACCCGCATTGGTGCAGTCGGCGTTGTCGGGCATCGGCACGGGACCCTCTTCCACGTAGACCCAGAAGTCACCCGTCGAGCGCAGGGCAACCGGCACCCTGCAACCTGCACTGATCCGAACCATGTCGGCCGCCGCGTCGCTGGCTCGGCGTGTGCCTTCGCTGAACAGCGCACCCACGGCCACCACTGTGACAACGACAAGGCCGAGCGCGAACCAGCGTCCACGACGCCGACTGCGACGCCTCGTCGAGTCGACAGGCGCTTGCCACCGCGTCGAGGGATCGGGGGCAGGAAACGAGGGGACGTCGCTCATTGTCGCCTCACAGCGTCACAGGGTGATGCCGAGACGTTTGGCCATCAACGCGATCTTTTCATCGGGTTGAACGACCGCGATGCGAACGTTGTTCGCACCGCCCGCGCCGTAGAAGTCGCCGGGCGACACCAGCGTTCCGGCCTCGCGCGCCAGGCGATCGGCGAATGCCCACCCATCGTGCGCATCGAACCAAAGGTAAAACCCTCCGTCGGGCATGGGAATGTCGAGACCCGACCACTTGCCCACCACGGACCGCACCGTTTCGAGGCGGCGCAAATACCGATCGCGTTGGTCAGCCACGTGTGCGTCGTCGTTCAGTGCAGCGACACCGGCCGCCTGCGCAGGTCCGGGCACCATCATTCCGACGTGCTTGCGAACTTCCTTCAGGTACTCGACGATCGAATGGTCGCCCGCATAGAAGCCGACCCTGACTCCGGCGAGATTCGAACGCTTGGAAAGAGAGTGGACCACGACGACACCGTCGAGGGAGTGCTGCAGGGCCGACTTCGGCGTGGTTGACCACGTGAACTCGGCGTAACACTCGTCGCTGAACACGGGAACAGAATGCGCGTGCCCCCATGCAACGGCGGCACCGAGGTTGTCGAGGTGCCCGGTGGGATTGCTGGGGCTGTTGACCCACAACATGAGGGCCCGGGAAGCATCGTCGGATGAGATCGAACCGAGATCCATGGTTCCGTCGCTGCTCATCGGCACCGCGACCGCGCGACAGTTGGCGAGAACCGCCCCCATCTCGTAGGTCGGATACGCAACCGCCGGGTAGAGCACCGTGTCCTTGTCGGGCATGCGCAGGCGCAACCAGTGCGGTGTCGTGGCAACGAATTCTTTCGTCCCGATGCAGGCGGCGACATCGGTCGCGGGAACCTCGACATCGAATCGACGCTTCATCCAGTCGAGAGCGGCGCGACGCAATGCGTCACTTCCGATGCTGGCCGGATAGCCACGCTCGGCGTTCGAAGTTGACAGCGCGGAGACGACCGCAGGAAGCGGTGGGTCGCATGGGGTTCCGATGGAAAGATCGACCAAACCGCCATCCATCGCCTTGCCGAGCGCGGCCAAGGAGTCGAGGCGGTCGTACGGGTACGGCGGCGGAACAAAACCGTTGCTCATCGTTGTCACTTTGCCCCATCACAGACGAAGTCGCGCAATCGACCGACTGAAGCGTCGGAGAGCCGGGCCCTGACGCGCGTACCCCCGTCTTCGTGGCCGATGGACACCACCTCACCTTCACGGTGAACCATCGCAAGCGCCTCGCCATGTTCGTACGGGATGAGCAATTCCACAATGCGCGACAGCGCTCGCATGCGATCACTCAAGGTGCGCAGCAGGTTGTCGATTCGCTCCCCCGTCAAGGCCGACACGGCGACAGACCCTGGGTGATCGGCGATCATCTCAGCCAGAGCTTCGGGTTCGACACAATCGGCCTTGTTGAAGACCAACAGTTCCGGCACGCGATCAGCCTCGATTTCGGAGAGAACCTCGTGCACCGCGTCGATTTGGCCCTGCGGATCGGCCGCGCCGGCGTCGACGACGTGCACCAGAAAGTCCGCCTGGCTTGCCACTTCGAGCGTGCTCTTGAACGCCTCGATGAGGCCGTGCGGAAGACGACGAACGAAGCCGACGGTGTCGGTGAGGAGAACCGGTTCTCCACCGGGCAGCGACAGGCGGCGTGTCGTCGGGTCGAGGGTTGCAAAGAGTCGATCCTGAACAAGGACTCCCGACTCGGTGAGGCGGTTGAGAAGAGTGGACTTGCCCGCGTTGGTGTAGCCGACGATGGTGACCGACGAGAGGCCGCTGCGCTCTCGTCCTTTGCGTTGGTTCTCGCGGGTGCGGGCCAGCTCGCGAAGTTCGGCCTCGAGTTTCGAGATCTTGCGGGTGATGCGACGGCGATCGACCTCGAGCTTGGTTTCACCCGGGCCCCGCGTTCCGATTCCAGCACCCTGCTGACTGAACGCTCCGGTCGCCCCACGGCGCAAACGCGGCAGCCGGTATCTCAACAATGCGAGCTCGACCTGCGCCTTGCCCTCGAGCGTGTGGGCGTTCTGGGCGAAGATGTCGAGAATGACCGCGGTGCGGTCGAGCGCGGTACGACCGAGCATTTTTTCGAGGTTGTACTGCTGAGCCGGGGAGAGTTCGTTGTCGAACACGACCGTGTCGGCGTCGACGTCGAGGCACACCTGCTTCAACTCTTCGGCTTTGCCCTTGCCCAGGTACCACGCCGGGTCGGGAGAGTCTCGACGTTGGGTCAGCGTTGCAACGGCGTCGGCCCCGGCGGTGTCGACGAGCAACGCAAGTTCATCGAGGCTGGCATCGGTTTCTTCGTCGGTGTGCGGTGGCAACGTGACGCCGACCAGAACGATGCGCTCACGGAACGTGCGCTCGATGAGCGTCTGGCCGAGCGCCTCCTGGTACGGGTTGCTCACGCGTCGACCGTCACCGTGGCCACGAACACGGACGGCCCCACCAGCACCGCCTCGCGCGTGGCGCGGTTGATGCGCACACGCGCGTCGCCGCCGTCCATGTGGACGGTCACTTCTTGGATGTCAGCTTTTGCATTCGACGGCACGAGACCCCAACTGAGCGCCGCATAGGCGCTCGCACACGCTCCGGAGCCGCAAGCAAGGGTGATGCCTGCGCCACGTTCGTGCACACGCATCGTGATCGCATCGTGTTCGGGACCGGGGGCCACGATTTCGAGATTCACGTGGGGAACCTTCTCGCCGAGTTCACGAAGGCCGACATCGTCGACATCGTCGACGCCCACGACGGAGTGGGGATTTCCGAGCGACAGGTGTGCAACGGGACGATCGGGATGGCAGCCGAGTGTCTCCCACGCTTCCGGTACCGGCAGATCGCCGACGATCCCCATCGAGACGCTGGCCTCGATCGTTCCGTTTTCGTTGTCGCTCACAACCTCGACCCGCCGCACACCGGCCTCGGTCGACACGACGTACGTGACACCACGGGGGCGCCCGTCGGAAACGTGCGCCGCCTGCACGAGACACCTGATGCCGTTGCCACTGATTTCGGCCCGGCTTCCGTCGGCGTTGTAGAGAACCATCGCCAGATGGCGCTCCCCATGGTTCTCGAGAAGGAGAAGACCGTCGGCTCCGACGCCGAATCGACGATCACACCAACGCCGTGCCAAGAGGTCCCATGCGGTGTCCGGCTTGCCCTGCCGCAGGTCGTAGACGAGAAAGTCGTTGCCGAGGGCCTGGTGCTTCGTGAGCGTCAACTGCACGTCGCCACCCTATTGCCCGAAGGCCGCGAGAAGGGCGGGACTTACCGCGTTGACCGGGTCGACACCCGACACGTCGATCCAACGGATACGGGGGTCACGGCGGTACCACCGCTCTTGTCGAACCGCGAACTGCACCGTGCGCAGCACGATCTCATCGCGCGCCGCCGACAAGGGCGAACGTCCCTCGACGTGGTCGATCATCTCCTTGTAGCCAAGCGCCTGTGCGGCCGTTCGCGACATGGGGGGCTCGCCGGCGAGCAGTCGACGCACCTCGTCGACGAGACCATCGGCGATCATTGCATCGACTCGTTGCGCGATACGACGCGCGAGCTCGTCGCGCGACCATCGAATGCCAATCTGTGTCACCCCGTTGTCGGGAAAAGTGGCCGTACCCGGTCCCGCGTCGCTGAACCGCTTGCCACTGCCCAGACAAACCTCGAGGGCGCGAATGATGCGACGACGGTTGTTCGGCTCGATCTTCCCCGCCGCAGGAGGATCAAGATCGGCAAGCCGCCGATACAGGCCGGCCGTGTCGGCATCGGCCTCGAGTTCGGCACGAATCTCGGGCCACTCCCCCGGAAAGACGAGCTCATCGATCACCGCCGTGAGGTAGAGCCCTGTTCCACCCACGAGGAGCGCCCGCCGCCCCGCATCGTGAATCTGATCGAGTGCGCGAATCGCTTCAACCTGAAACTGGGTTGCCGTGAAACGGTCACTCGGATCGACGAGGTCGAGACAGTGATGGCGAACGGTTGCGCGGTCTGATGCAGTGGGCTTCGCCGTGCCGATGTCCATACCTCGGTAGACCTGCATTGCGTCGACTGCCACGATGTCGACGCCACCCAGGGTTGCCGCGACATCCATCGCCACCGCCGACTTCCCTGATGCCGTTGGGCCAAGGACGACGACCCTACGTGGCGCGTCGGCGGGTCGCATTCTCAGATCGAAGCGACGGCCAGTCGCACCTTGTGCGTTGGCGCAGCGAGCACCTCTTGCAGTTCACCGCGAAGGAAGTGTCGCGCAGCCGACGTGACGAGGACACTGGCGTAGCTGCCGACCCTGATGGGGTTGGTCGAGGGAAAGTGAACGAGCTTGTTCTGGCGGGTGCGCCCGGTCAACACACCCTCGTTGCGCTTGCTCACGCCTTCGACGATCACTTCCTCGATGCGGCCCACTCTCTCGGCATGCTTGATACCGGCACTGTGTTCGAGCACGACCCGAAGACGCTCGAACCGGTCGTTCACCACCTTCGGGTCGACGAAGGTGTCGTGCATCTCTGCCGCCTCGGTTCCCGGACGCGGCGAGAATTCGAATTCGTAGGCAGAATCGAAACACGCCTCAGCGGCGACCTCCATCGTGCGCTCGAAGTCGGCCTCGGTCTCGCCCGGGAACCCAACGATGATGTCGGATGTCACCGCAAGATCGGGAATGACGCGCCTCGCCTCGGCGAGACGTTCGAGATAACGCTCGGCGGTATAACCGCGGTGCATCGCAGCGAGAACAGAATCACTGCCTGATTGCAGCGGATAGTGAAGGTGCTCGCATACCGACGGCGTCGAGGCCATGGCTGCAAAGGTTTCGGGTCGCATGTCCTTGGGGTGCGGACTGGTGAAGCGGACGCGCCGAATTCCGTCGATCGACCCGACTGCCTCGAGGAGTTCGGCGAACATCGGGCGCAGCTTTGCGTCGACGCCCGCTCGACGCGCATCGAGGGCGAGGTCGCGACCGTAGGAGTTCACGTTTTGTCCGAGAAGTGTCACTTCGGTGACGCCTTGCACTGCGAGGCTGCGTACTTCGTCGATGATTTCGGCAAACGGGCGGGACATTTCGCGTCCGCGTACGGCGGGAACGATGCAGAAGGCGCACGAGTTGTCGCAGCCAATTTGAATGGTGACCCAGGCGTTGAAGGTGGTTTCCCGACGGGCGGGAAGTGCGCTGGGGAACATCGCATGGTCGTCGACCACCGCCTCGTCGAGGATCTCGACGATCGGTCCCCGTTCACGCGATTCGCGCAGCAGCTCGGCAGCGCGGTGCACGTTGTGGGTTCCCATCACGACATCGACCCAGCCGGCCTTTTTCAGAACGATGTCTTTGTCTTTTTGGGAGAGGCAACCCGACACGACGATCTGACGACCCGGGGCCTCGTCCTTCCACGTTTTCAACCAACCCAACTGGCCGTACAGACGCATGTCGGCGTTCTCGCGGATACAGCACGTGTTGACGACGATGACATCGGCATCGTTGTCGTTGTCGGCGGGTGCGTAGCCGTCGGCCTCGAGCAGACCCGCGATGCGTTCGGAGTCGTGCTCGTTCATCTGACACCCGTGGGTGCGAACGACGTATTTGCCGGCCATGACGGGGTCAGGCTACCGACGGAAGTGTTGGCCTACTTCGTCCAGCTATCGGCCGATCTCGGCAGACTGACACTGAAGCTCGTGTTGCCGGCATTCCTGCCACCTGAGGACTCGGAACCGGCACCAATGAGGTTGATCTTCATCATCCCCCTTGCGCGGGCCCAATCGACGTTCAACTTCGCTTTTTGATTCGCGATGCACGTCTTCAGATTCAATGTGATCGTCACTGAACGGTCGACGGACGGAACGCCGTCGGTCGACTGGTCACGAACGTTCCACAGCACCGACCCGCGGTCGCTCTTCGACGTGTCCTCCGTGAAACCTTCGGGCAACGTGTAGGCCCCCTGGTTGCCGCAGCCGAAAAGACGCTCGTTCATGTCGCGTGTGATCACACTGATACTGCGGTCGTTCGGGTCGGCCTCGAGGGTGAACCCGTAGTCAAGACCACCGATATCCATGTATTTCAGCCCGGCCGGGTCGGTTCCTTCGATCGCGGCGCGCTGGGGCCTGTAGAAGGTCACCTTCACGATGCCGTCCTCGCCGACGACGTACGGATTGCTGTACGAACCGATCGGGCTGGGCTTTGAGTAGTCGATCGCCACATCACCGAGAGCCTTGATCGCAGGCGTGGTGAGGAAGAACGCGCCGAGCGCCATCGGAATCTCACGGATTGTTCCGGTTTCCTTGTCACGCACCTTCACGATGTACGGATCACCCGTCTTCATCTTCGTCAGTGCGTTGGCGCCAAGCGTCGGGCGCATGTAGCCGACCCAGGTGTAGCCGTTGCCATCGATACTCGACAACTGCATGCCGTTGTAGATGCCTTCGCCTTTGTCGACGACCTTCGCGTAACCCGACTGGTCGAAGATGTAGCCGGGGAAGTCCTTCCAGAGAATGGTCTTCGAACATCCACCCGCCGAATTGGTGAAGCCCTCGCAGAAGAGAGCGTTGAAGGGTTTGTTGTTCAGCGACGACGTGGGACCCGTACTCGCCGTTCCCGTCAGGCGTCCGCAGTATTCGATTGCCCCACAGTCGATCCATGCCGCATCGAGTTTCAATGCATCGTCGGTGGTCAGGTTGAGGAAGAAACTGATTCCGAAGCCTGAATCGGCCGAGCCAAACATTTGGTCGATGTCTGCATCGACCGTCGCCGGACTGATGTTCGAGTTGATCACCTTGGTACCGCCCGTATTGCCCACCTCGGAGCGTGTACCCGCGGTCGGAATCCAACCGGTTGCCGTGAAATCTTCGGTCGACTTGTCGGCAACGTCGAGCACGGCATCGCCGTCGTCGTCGACATCGATCACGTTGATGATGCCGTCGCCGTCACAGTCGGTTCCCAACTCTTGATCCACCTCGGCCGGACACGGGTTGGCGGCAAACGTCGACACGTCCGATGCCGACAACTTGGCCAGGACTCCGAGGCGCCCCGCGCCACGAGGTTGGCCGTTCTTCTTCGCGCCGCGCAGCAATTTGCCGAACTGGCCCGTACCGAGCTTGAGCGACGACTTGGCCCATCCTGCGTCTTGGTATTTGATTGACCCGAGTCGCATCGACGACTTGGTCACCACGAACGTGGTCCACTTCCCCGCCGGTGCCTTGGTTCCGAACACCACGGGCCCGAGATACCTGCCAGTCGAGGAGATGAAATGAACGCTGAATCGGTAGCCGTCGGCGGCCTTGAACGTCGATGGAAGGCTCACGGACTTGGCACCGGCTGGCACCTTCTTCGCCGTCTTCGTCCCGATGAAGATCAGAGACGAATTCGCGGGCGCACCCTTCAACGTGAACGAAATCTTTGGCGTCGAGGCCGCCTGGGTATCGATTGCGGGCACAAGACCAAGCAGCCCGACGGCCACAGCTGCAATGAGAAGTCGCTTCATTTCCCCTCCTGCTTTTTCCTGACTGTAGGTCAAAAAAGACAAGAGCCCGGGCGATGTGCCCGGGCTCGTATCCGAGAGAGTGGTTGTTGGGGCGTCAGTCGAGTTCGATGGGTTCGTCGTCGGCCGGCGTGAATTCGGCGTCGCCGTTCAGACCCGCCTGATTGCGGATTTTCTCGGAGATTTCCATCATGATCTCGGGGTTGTCGGTGAGGAACGACTTTGCGTTCTCGCGACCCTGGCCGAGTTGTTCGCCTTCGTAGGTGAACCATGCACCCGACTTCTTCGCGATGCCCAGCTCAACCGCCATGTCGAGGAGCGCGCCTTCGCGGCTGATGCCCTTGCCGTACATGATGTCGAACTCGGCCTGACGGAACGGCGGCGAGACCTTGTTCTTCACCACTTTCACGCGGGTGCGGTTCCCCACGACCTCGGCGCCGTCCTTGATGGACTCGATACGACGGATGTCGAGACGCACCGACGAGTAGAACTTGAGTGCGCGACCACCGGGTGTCGTCTCCGGTGAGCCGAACATGACGCCGATCTTTTCGCGCAGCTGGTTGATGAAGATCGCGATGGTGTTCGTCTTGTTCAGGTTGGCGGTGATCTTGCGCAGGGCCTGGCTCATGAGACGGGCCTGGAGACCGACATGGCTGTCGCCCATTTCGCCTTCGATTTCGGCGCGCGGGGTGAGGGCCGCCACCGAGTCGATGACCACGACGTCGAGGGCACCCGAGCGCACGAGCATGTCGGCGATTTCGAGGGCCTGTTCGCCGGTGTCGGGCTGCGAGATGAGCAGCTGGTCGATGTCGACACCGATGGAGCGCGCATAGATGGGGTCCATCGCGTGTTCGGCGTCGATGTAGGCGCAGATGCCGCCATTGCGCTGGGCCTCGGCCACGACGTGCATGGCGAGCGTCGACTTACCCGAGGATTCCGGTCCGTAAATCTCGACAACGCGCCCGCGGGGCAGGCCGCCGACACCGAGAGCGATGTCGAGAGGGATGGCGCCGGTGCTGATGCTTTCGATCGCCATGCCGGTCTTTTCGCCCATCCGCATGATGGAGCCCTTGCCGAACTGCTTGTCGATTTGGGCGAGGGCCGCGTCGAGGGCCTTGTCGCGGTCGCCCGCGTTGTTCGAGTTGTTCACGATGTCATTGGATCGGTTGCTTGCTGCGCTGGCCATGGTGACTGCCCGTCTTTCTGTGCTTCTGGATTTGAGCTTCTGGACTTGAGTTGCTGGATCTGTGCTTGTGGAACTGGATGGAACGGCCCCGAGGGGCAATGTCTGGACTTGCGGAATGTGTGCGGACCCTAGGGAAAGGGTGTTGCACGGGGCTGTTCGAACAACAGCACTGTAGTTACGAACAGGTGTTCGGGTCAAGCATTTCGGCTCAGGGGCGCGACTGGATCGGCCCGGCAGCGGTCACCGCGGCCGCCGCATCGGCCAATTCCTCGGGCTCGGGAGCCCGCATGAAGAGATCAACCGCCAACCAGATGCTGTAGGTCATCGGGAAAATGGCGATCGGCATGCCAACGGCGATGACAACGACGAGGGCGAAAATCGGTACCACGGCCACGTCGGGATACGACAGCGCCACACCGACACCCATGACGACGAGCATCGTTCCGAACGTCGCGATGACGTTGACCGTCATCGATCCGAGTTCGAAACCCTCGAGCTTGCGCTCCCACAACAAACCGCACGTGTGGCAGCGATCATCTCGCTTGTACCAGCCACTGAAGAAGGCGCCCTTGCCGCCGCACAGCGGGCAACGCCGAATCGCGCCACGAAGAAGCATGCGCAACAGACCCGGTCGTTGGATTTCACTCACGTCACAGACGGTAGTGCGTTGGTTCACTGCCAACGAGGCAGACGACGCCCGTCAGCGCGTGAGATCGGACACGAAGTCGCTGAAAACTTCTGCGTAGTACATGGCGTCGGACTCGGAGTGCATCATCGAGATGAGCCACTGCTCGTCGAGACCCGGTGGAAGCAGAACTCCCCTGTTGATGCCGTGAATCCACTGCGCAAAGGCGAGGTCGAAATCGGTCGCCTTGTAGTCGCGGTAATTGCGAATCTGCTGCGGGGCCCACGTGATGCAACCCTTCGCGCCGAACTGCACCGTGTGCGCCGGCAGACCCGCAGAGTCGATGATCGACTGACACTCGGCGAGCAACCGTGAGTTGCGCGCAATCACGTCGTCGGTGGCACCGGGCGTACAGACCTCGGACAACACGGCCTGCGCCGCGGCCATGACGAGCGGATTGCCGTTGTAGGTGCCGAGGTGGATGACCTTCCCCTGCGTGATGACGTCCATGTATTCGGCCTTGCCGCCGAACGCACCGAGCGGGAAACCGCCGCCAATGCTCTTCGCAAGCGCAACAAGATCGGGCTGAACACCGAGTGCTCCGGTTGCCCCGGCCCATCCCGCGGTGATGCCCGTCTTCACCTCGTCGAAGATGAGCAGTGTGCCGTAGCGCTGCGTGATCTCACGAACCTGCTGCAGGTAGCCCGGTTGCGGCAGACAGATGCCGATGTTCTCCATCACGGGTTCGACAATGAAGCACGCGACGTCGTTGTTCGACAGCGCGCGTTCGAGCGCAGCCGCGTCGTTGTAAGGAACGACGATGGTGTCGCCGAGCACAGCCTTGGTGACGCCCGCGGTTGATGGCACGGGAATCGGCGAATCTGCCGGGCCCGCCTTGTCGAGCGGCGGCTTCATCGAGATCATGACTTCGTCGTGGTGCCCGTGGTAGCCGCCCTCGACCTTCACGATCTTGTCGCGCCCGGTGACGCCGCGCGCTACGCGAATCGCATCCATCGTTGCTTCGGTTCCCGAGTTGGTGAAACGCCACATCGGAAGGCCGTAGCGCTCGCCGAGCAACTCGGCGACGACCGCATTCAATTCACACGGCGTGACGAACAGGGTGCCGTTGCCCAACTGAACGTCGACTGCCGCACGCACGGCCGGGTTGCCGTGACCCGAGAACAGTGCTCCGAAACCCATGTCGTAGTCGACGTAACGGTTGCCGTCGACGTCTTCCATGAAGGCACCCTCGGAGCGCCGCACCACGATGGGATACGGGTCGTAGGCCTGGAAACTGGAGGGCACACCGAGAGGCATCACCTTCCGCGCCCGGGCGTTGGCCGCCTGCGAACCCGCCGTACGTGATGCGTACACCTGCAGTTCGGCGGCGGTGATTTCCTTGGCCCGTTCAACGAGCTTCTGGTGGTCCGGGCGCACCCGAACCTGGGACTGCAACGTGGTATTCGTCGCGTTCATATCGTTCTCCGATGGATTCCTTGCCCCGCAGGCTATCAGACAAGGGATAGGGGTGCGAGGGGGTACTCGAGGTACGGATTCCCTCGGATTTCAGCGAAAGACCGCGTTATTCGTAGAAGTCGGCTCGCTGGCTCGCGGGCAACGGACGCAGTCGCGGATAGTACGGATGGCGCAGGGGGTCGCCCGGCTTCAACTGCAATTGCAGACCCGGCGTCCGCGGTGCCGTCGGTCGGGTGGGCGGGCGCGAGGCAAACACCACGTCTTCGCCGAACACTCGGACCGAGAGCGTGCGTCGCTTGCGTCCCTGACTCGTTGGTCCACCCCCGTGCAGCACTCCGGGATGGAACACGATCACGTCGCCCGGCGTGATGTCCCACGAGCGAATGTCCCACAGTGAACGATCGGCTTCGATGTCGGGCAACCGCGGAAAGCCCTCGCCATAGAACGGAAGCGTCGGGTCCTCCCCCGCACGCGGCGGGTCGAATCCGTCGTACAACGGTCCCCGATGTGACCCCGCGATGTATTCGAGACATTCGTGCTTGGGTACCGGATCAATCGTGATCCACATCGAGGCGATCTGCGTGCCGGCAACGGGCCAGTACGTGAGGTCCTGGTGCCACGGCGTGCGCTTGCAGTTGCCCGCGTCCTTCACGAAGACGTGGTCGAACAGCAACCAGACTCGAGGCGAACCAATCAGCCGACCGAGAATGTCGGCGATCGGTGAGTCGTAGGTGAGACGTTGGAACTCGGGCGTGATGTCCCAATTGCGAACCGTGTCGATGAAAGCGCCCTCTTCGCCCGCGAAGAACATCTGCTTGCGACCGGCACCGTTCATGATGCGGCCAATACCCATCTCGACCAACTGCAGCCACAACGGGTGGATCAATTGGTCGAAGAACACCACACCATCGGTCTGGAATTGCTTCACCACCTCCGGCGTGATCCGCGATTCCCAGTCGATTTCCCGCACCTCCATAGGCACCCCCTCGACGCGAAATTACCTTGTGTGCGCAGCCACTTCTTCGCGGTTGGGAAAGACCGTCGGGCGTGGCACACTTCTTCTTCTTGGTGGGCGTAGCTCAGCCTGGTTAGAGCGTCAGGTTGTGGCCCTGAAGGCC